>NZ_JBIUCG010000012.1:0-282278 GCF_044548645.1 Nocardia sp. NPDC051929
CAAAAAACACACCCCACCGTGGTTGTTTTGGCCCGCCGGGGGGGGGGGGGGGGCCGCGCCCGCGGGGGGGGGGGGGCGGCGGGCCCCCCCCCCCCCCCGGGCCCCGCGCCCGCCGGCCGCCCCCCCCCCCCCCCCCCCCCCCCCCCCGCCCCCCCCACGGCGCATGCTCGGGCGCCTGAGCCAACGGTTCGTATTCCCGAGCGAAGGCCTGCCGAGGTGTGCGAATGACCTCAGGCGTGGCTGCCCCACGGGCCGCTGCCGCGGCATAGGGTCGGGATCATGAGCGAGGAGACGCAGTACCGCATCGAGCACGACACCATGGGCGAGGTCCGGGTTCCGGTGGACGCTTTGTGGCGGGCGCAGACCCAGCGGGCCGTGGAGAACTTCCCGATCAGCGGACGCGGCTTGGAGCGGGCACAGATTCGCGCGCTCGGCTTGCTGAAGGCCGCGTGTGCCACGGTCAACCGCGATTTGGGGCTGCTCGATCCCGTGAAGGCCGATGCCATCATCGCCGCGGCGAACGAGATCGCGCGTGGCGAACACGACGATCAGTTCCCGATCGACGTCTTCCAAACCGGTTCCGGCACCAGCTCGAACATGAACGCCAACGAGGTGATCGCCTCGCTCGCCAAGGCGAAGGGCGTCACCGTCCACCCGAACGACGACGTGAACATGTCCCAGTCGTCCAACGACACCTTCCCTACCGCAACGCATCTCGCCGCCACCGAAGCGGTCATCACCGATCTGGTTCCCGCGCTGGAGCATCTGCGGCTGGCGTTGCTGGACAAGTCCACGGAATGGCGCACCGTGGTGAAGTCCGGCCGCACGCACCTGATGGACGCCGTCCCGGTGACCCTCGGCCAGGAGTTCGGCGGCTACACCCGGCAGGTCGCCGCGGGCATCGACCGCATCATGGCCACGCTCCCGCGGCTCGGCGAGCTGCCCATCGGCGGCACGGCGGTCGGCACCGGGCTGAACGCGCCCGAGGGTTTCGGCGCGAAGGTCGTCACGGAACTCGTGCGCGCCACCGACATCGATGCGCTGCGCGAGGCCGAGGACCACTTCGAGGCGCAGGCCGCGCGCGACGGTCTGGTCGAGGCGTCCGGCGCGCTCCGCACGATCGCGGTGAGCCTGACCAAGATCGCCAACGATATTCGCTGGATGGGCTCTGGTCCGCTCACCGGCCTGGCCGAGATCCAGCTGCCGGATCTGCAACCGGGCAGCTCGATCATGCCCGGCAAAGTGAACCCGGTGCTGCCCGAGGCGGTGACCCAGGTGGGCGCGCAGGTGATCGGCAACGATGCCGCGGTGGCGTTCGCGGGCGCGAACGGCGCATTCGAGCTGAACGTGTACATCCCGGTGATGGCGCGCAACCTGCTGGAGTCGATCCGCCTGCTGGCCAACGTCTCCCGGCTGTTCGCCGACAAGTGCGTGCGCGGCCTGGTCGCCAATGTCGAGCACCTGCGCACGCTCGCCGAGTCGTCGCCTTCGATCGTGACGCCCCTGAACTCGGCGATCGGCTACGAGGAGGCGGCGGCGGTCGCGAAGGAAGCGCTGCGGGAGAAGAAGACCATCCGCCAGACGGTCATCGACCGCGGCCTGCTGGACGAGAAGCTGACCGAGGAGGAACTCGACCGCCGCCTCGACGTGCTCGCCATGGCGAAGGTGAAGGAGCAGGACTGACCCGCGCCGAAACGAACGCCACCTCGGTAGCCGGAAGGCTGTCGAGGTGGCGTTCGTGCGCTGCCCCCGGGGATGCGGATCAGTCGCGCAAGTGCGCGAGCTCCTCGCGCGCCTGCTCCCCTTCCGGACCGAAATCGGTGCGGGTGAAGATGTTCCACCGCTTCAGCAGCGGGGCGAACACCAACTCACCCTCCTTGGCGCGGTCGTAGATGCCCGCCTCGGCGAGCACCACATCGCTGTCGCGGCCGTCCGGCAACGTCACCGTCGGGACCTCGAAGCCCGCGACCCGGTCGGCGATGGCCCGCACGGTCTGGTCCGGCGCCAGATCGAGCGCGGCGGAGACCAGGTCGGCGAAGAACACCGACTGCAGTTCGTCGTCCAGCGCGATGCGCTCGGCGATGGCGGTGACCAGGGGGTTCTCCTCGAGCGCCGCGATGTTGCGGTGCCGGATCGCGCTGGCGGCCTCTTCGAACGCGCAGGTCGCCAGCACGTCGAGCAAGTGCATCGCCGGGCGGCGGAAGCCCTTGGTCATGTGCTCCATGCGCAGCCGCTCCAGTTCTACCGGATCGACGGACCTGGTCACCATGAGGTAGTTGCGGATGGTGATCTCGTGGCGGTTCTCCTCGGCCGTCCAGCGGCCGACCCAGCGCCACCACGCGCCGGTGCGCAGGTACTTGCCGATCTCGCGGTGATACGAGGGCAGGTTGTCGGCGATCAGCACCGAAACGGTCAACGCCAGCTTGGCGGTTTCGCCGAGCTCGGACTGCTCCGCCGCCCAGTCGGTACCGCCGAGGAAGGCGAAGTTGCGCCCGTCGTCCCACGGCACGAAATCGTGCGGCTGCCACCCATCGGCGGCGTCCACGTGCTTACGCAGCAGCAGTTCTACGTCCACCGCGAGCGATTCGAGCAATTCGCGATCGGTCAGGAGAGTTTGCACCGAGATAACCTAGCGGCTTGGCCCGCGGAGCGGGGCGGATGGATGGGATTCACAGGCAACCGAGACCACACCGCGATCCCGGACGCCGAGTATCTGGTTCCTACTTCGGCGTGACCGTGATAGTACCGTTCACCCAGGTGATGGTGCCGCCGGTGAAGTCGCTCTGCTTGCCGCCGGGGATGTCCTTCTCGTCGCTGATCGGGTAGCCGAGCTGTCCCTGCGCGCCGCCGTTGTCTTCCCAGGCCTTGCGGATCTCACCCCAGACGACGTGCGCTTCGCCCTCCTTGGGTTCGTAGATCGTGCCGCCCGCGAAGTCCTGGTAGTGCCCCTCGTCGGGTGCGTCCTCTTCGGCCTGCAGCGGTGCGCCGAGCGGACCGGTCGGGCCGCCGAGCTGCACATACTTGTCGTAGATGGCGCCGGAGACGGCGATCTCCCCCGCCGGGGTCGCGATCTTGGTCGTCGCCTCGGCCGCGCCCGTGGTCGTCGGGCCGGCGCCGGTGTGCGTGGTCATCCCGGCGGTGGTGGTGGGGCTCGCGATCGAGGTGACCATACCGGTCATGCTGGCCATACCGGTCTTGGCGCCGTTGTCTTTGTTGTCGTCGCCGCCGCAGCCGGCCAGGACCAGCCCTGCCGCGGCGAGTACTGCGGTGAATCCAGCCGTTCGTCGAGCGAAGTGGTGCATGTCCATCCTCTCGCTGTGGGCTGCCGGCGCACCACGGATTCCGTGACGACGCCGCGCATAGCCTCGGCCGTTGGTCAGACGATGACCCGGTGACCGACGAGCGGCCACCGGGTCATATCGAACTGCTATCGCGGCCGATGATACCCACCGGACATGCGGTGAAACACGCCGTCGAACGGCGTCGCGGGATCAGGCGTTGGGGCCGTACTCCTCCAGCATCTCGGTGACCAGCGCCGCGATCGGCGAGCGCTCGCTACGGGTCAGCGTGATGTGCGCGAAGAGCGGATGGCCCTTGAGTTTCTCGACCACCGCCGCGACCCCGTCGTGCCTGCCGACGCGCAAGTTGTCGCGCTGGGCCACGTCGTGGGTGAGCACCACCCGCGAGCCGGTTCCCAGACGGCTGAGCACCGTGAGCAGCACATTCCGCTCCAACGACTGGGCTTCGTCCACGATCACGAAGGAGTCGTGCAGCGACCGCCCGCGAATGTGGGTCAGCGGCAACACCTCCAGCATGTCGCGGCTGAGCACCTCCTCCATCACCTCGCGGCTGGCCAGCCCGTCGAGCGTGTCGAAGACCGCTTGCGCCCAGGGGCCCATCTTCTCGCTCTCGGTGCCGGGCAGATAGCCCAGGTCCTGGCCGCCCACCGCGTACAGCGGGCGGAAGACCACCACCTTGCGCTGCGTGCGCCGTTCCAGCACCGCCTCCAGGCCCGCCGTCAACGCCAGCGCCGACTTGCCGGTCCCGGCCCGGCCACCGAGCGAGACGATGCCGACGCTCTCGTCCAGCAGCAGGTCGAGTGCGATGCGCTGCTCGGCGGAACGCCCGTGCAGCCCGAACGCCTCGCGCTCGCGGACCAATTGCACCCGCTTGTCCGGCGTGATCCGGCCCAGCGCACTCGAGCTGACGCCGAGCAGCCGGACGCCGGTGTGGCAGGGCAGTTCTCGCGCTTCGTCGAGATCGATCACCGACTCGGCGTAGAGCTGATCGATGCGCGCCGTGCTGACGTCGAGCTCGACCATGCCGGACCAGCCCGAGGTCACCACGTCCTGCGCGTGGTACTCGTCGGCGTGCAAGCCCACCGCACTGGCCTTGACCCGCAGCGGAATGTCCTTGGACACCAACACCACTTCGCGGCCCTCGGCCGCGAGATTGAGCGCACAGGCCAGGATCCGCGAGTCGTTGGTGTCGGTGCGGAAGCCGACCGGAAGGACCGCGGGATCGGTGTGGTTCAGTTCCACCTGCAACGTTCCGCCCTCGGTGCCGATCGGCACCTGCTGATCCAGCCTGCCGTGTTGCAGGCGCAGATCGTCCAGATTGCGCAAAGCTTCTCGCGCGAACCAGCCCAGCTCGTGGTGGTGCCGTTTGGCTTCGAGTTCACTGATGACCACCAGGGGTAACACCACGTCGTGTTCGCCGAACCGCGTGAAGGAACCGGGATCCGACAGCAGGACGGAGGTGTCGATGACGAAGGTTTTGCCGGGTAATTGCGAGGGGCGGGCCCCCTTCGCGGCGGCTCCGCCTTTCGCGGAGCGGGAGTTCGCCGAGGGAGCGGAAACGGAGCGTGCAGCAGTCACGGTGGGCTCCTCTGTGTTCATGCGGCAGTCGCACGAACGATCTCGCTGGACCGGTCCGTCCTGATGGACCCGACGTTGCCGTCAGATGCCACGAGGGCCGGGCTCCGGCCCCCTCGTACTGAGTAGCTCAGTCACGGTCAGGACCTCCCGTACGAGCCACACCGCCGCGGCCCGCACACCCGACGCTACCTCCGATTCCGGTGTCCGCGCTCGGGGACTGCGAGGCGTGTCCGTGAACATGTCGTAAACCCGCACGTCGCGAGGGTTCAGCGCAGCACGTCGAGCAACACCGGAACATGGCTGTGCGCCGGATCCTGTACGGCCGTGAGCAATGTCACCGGAGCTTCGGCTGCCAGGGCACGCAAATCCCGCAAATCTTGCTGAACCTCCGGCGCGGCGAGTTCGGCACGGTAGCGGCGGGCGAATTCCGGGCCGCGCGCGTCCCGGTCGGCGTGGAACCAGCGCCGCAATTCGGTGGTCGGGGTGAGCGCTTTGGGCCAGCGATCGACCCGCGCTTGCGCTTTGGTGATGCCCCTCGGCCAGAGCCGGTCGACCAGCACCCGGGTGCCGTCGTCGGGGTCGGGATCGTCGTAGACGCGCTTGATCCGGAAGCCGGGCCGGGGTTGCGGTGTCATAGCGGTTATCGCAGCACGACGTCCGGGCCGGGACGGGATTCGCCACGCGGTCGCTGTCGCCCGATTCGGCGGATAGAGTCGCTGGTATGTCCGGTAACGAGGATTTGGAGAAGCTGTCGTCGAAGGAGCTGCACGACCGGGCGATGAAGCTCGCCGTGCGGCGGGGGGATGTGAAGTTCCTGTGGCGGCTGCTCACGTCGATCCCGGCCGCGGAGGCCGCCGCGGGCAATGTCGGCGAAAGCGAGGCGGACATCAAGTACGTGCTGCCCATGCTCGACGACTACGTCCACGCCGGTGACGGCGCGGTGGCCGAGGTGCTGCGACCGGTCTATCTGGACTACCTGGCCCAGCACTCCTGAGACCAGGTCAGCGGCGGGTGAGCGCCGCGCGCCAGAGGCCGACAGCCGTGCCGCGCAGGAAGTTCGCCCAACCGAAGTGGTCGTGCCACAAGATGATTCGGCCGTCGCGTAGCCGGAAGGTGCCGGTCACCCAGAACCCGACGCGCACCGGACCGAAGCGCAGGTAGTCGGTGCGGTCGGTGAGCACGACGTCGCCGTCGGCGGCGATGTGGTGCATGTCCACTCCGAAGCCGAGCCAGTCGCGGCGCAGGCCGCGCAGCACGCCGCCGACCCGGCGGATGCCCTTCACATCGGGCAGCGAGGTGTTCTTCCAGACGATGTCGGGGTGCAACAGGTCGATCGCCTCCTCCGAGGCGCCCATTTCCAGCGCGGCGAAGAACTCCCGCACCGTGGTGGTCGAGTCCTGTTTCAGGTCGGGTTCGTCGGTCATGGTCCGAGCGTAGGCCGCTGCGGTCACCCGCGGCGCGCGATGAGCACGGCCAGTCCGTCGAGGATGCGCTCGATGCCGAACTTCAGCGCGCCGTCCCCGCCCGCGGCCGCGCCGCCCTCCGCGAACGCGGCGACCGCGGCCGGATATCGATCGGCCGCGGCGGCCACCATTTCGGCGAACTGAGCCGCTATCTGCTTCTCGAATTCGTCGGCGTCCGCCAGTCGCACCTGCTGCGCCAGGCTGCGGGCATGCCCGGTCAGCAGGACGATCGTGTCCAGCCGTTCGGCGGCGGTGAGCCCGGTCCCGGCGAGCGCGCCGAGCGCGGACTCCATCCATGCGACTTCATTCGGGCCGACCGGCCGCAAACCGACCGACACCTCCATCGACCAGGGGTGGGCGCTGAAGCGCGCGTAGATCGTCTCGCACCACACGCGCAGCAGGTCGCGCCAGTCGTTCTCCGACGCCTCCTCGCCCGCGCTCAGTTCCGGCGGCGCGCCCAGCGCCGTGTCCAGCATCAGTGCGACGAGTTCGGCCTTGCCCGGCACGTAGCGGTACAGCGACATCTTGGTGAAGCCGAGGCGCTCGGCCAGCCGCTGCATGGACAGGTTCGCCAGCCCTTCGGCGTCGGCCAGCGCGACGGCCTCCGCGACGATCCGCTCCAGCGACAGCGCGGGCTTCGGTCCGCGCTTGGGCCGCTGACCGGTACCCCAGAGCAGTTCCAGTGTGGTCGGTGTCGGCATGCCCGAAATCCTTCCGGAGAACGTCTTGACGTGAAACTGTGTCTACCATACGCTAATCAGCGTCCATCGGATACAGTTTCCATCGGACGCAGATTTGAGACGAGGAGAACTCCATGCGCAACACCACCGTGCTCATCTCCGGCGCGAGCGTCGCCGGACCCGCGCTGGCCTACTGGCTGCACCGCTACGGCTTCGCGGTCACCGTCGTCGAGCGCGCTCCGGCGTTGCGCCCCGGCGGTCAGGCGATCGACTTCAAGGGCAGCACCCACCGCACCGTGCTGGAACGGATGGGCGTGCTGGACGACATCGAGCAGCGCAAGACGGGCACGACCGACACCGTCTTCGTGGACGAGCGGGGCGCCGAGCTGGCGCTGATGTCGGGTGATTTCACCGGCGGCGATGTGGAGATCCTGCGCGGCGACCTTGCCGAGATCTTCTACCGGCGCACCGCCGACCGTTGCGAATACCTGTTCGGCGATTCGGTCACCGCGCTCACCGAGACCTCGGCCGGCGTGCACGTCGAGTTCGAGCACGCGGCCGCCCGCACCTTCGATCTGGTCTTCGGCGCCGACGGCATCCACTCCCGGGTCCGCAGGTTGGCGTTCGGTCCCGAGCGGGACTTCGTGAAGCACCTGGGCTACTACTACGCCGTCGCGGGCGCCAGCCCGTGGAGCGGCAAGACCACCGGACCGCGCGAGCGGGTGGTCGCCCGCGGCCACAACGCTCCCGGCCGACTCGCGGTCAGCGGCGGACCGAAGGCGCAGCAGATGTACATGTTCGCCGCGCCCGAGCTCGACTACGCCCGCGACGACATCGCCGCTCAGCAGCGCATCCTCGCCGAGACCTTCGCCGGAGTCGGGTGGGAGGTGCCGCGAATGCTCGCCGAACTCACCCAATTCGGCGACTTCTACATGGACTCGATCAGCCAGGTCCAGATGCCCGACGGTTACACCAAAGGACGTGTCGCGCTGGTCGGCGACTCCGGGTACGGGAACACCCTCGGCGGCTTCGGCACCGGGCTCGCCGTGGTCGGCGCGTACGTCATCGCGGGGGAACTGGCCTTGGCGGGCGGCGACCACACTGTCGCCTTCGCTCGCTACGACGAGCACATGAAGCGCTACGCGAAGATCGCGGGCAACAGCAACGCGGGTCGCTTCCTGGCCCCGAAGACCGCGCGGGGCATCAAGATGCGCAACTGGTTCCTCGGTTCCCGGATGTTCGCGCTGATGGCGAAATTCGGCGACAACGCCGCCAACGACATCGATCTGCGGGACTACCCCGCGCTGGTCGCCGCGGCGAACGCGCGCTGACCGCTCGTCAGCGGCCTTGACAGCGATCGGCCCCGCCGCACCCGCCGGGGCCCGGCACAACATCCCAGTTGGGAACCGTCGCGCGGCCGACGACGAGCGGCGCGACGGGGCGACCAGAGGATTCGGCTGTGTTTCGATGGAACCGGAGCGAGACGGGTTGCGTCTATAAGGTCAGACGGCACTGACGGAAGGGGCGGCAATGGCGGACAGCCCGTTTCCCGGGTACATCGAAGCTGCGAAAACCGGGGCGTTGCGGGTGCGGATGGACCCGCAAGCCTTCGTGGACATCGACCGGGCCTGCCAGGAGTTGATCGACACGCTCGTCGCGGCACAAACCGACGCGCGCGAGCTCGGTGAGCGGCAGCGCTGGGGGCTGGGCGAAGACAATCCGAAGCTGACCTCCGCCCTCGAACTGGTGCGGCTGTTCCGCGAAAAGGCCTTCGGTGGCCCGAACAACGCCTTCGACACCCTCACCGAGTACATCTCCGTGGCGCAAGAGATCAAATCCATGTTCGAAGCCATCCGCGACGGCTACGTTCGGACCGATACGGAATTCGCGGCGGCACTGCGGGAGCTCAGCGTATGAAGGCCGGAACAGCCTTTCGAGCAATCGGATTCGTCGCGGGAGCGGCGAGCTCGGTCCTGCTCTCCGGATGCGGCGGGACGACATCGAACGATCCGGCCACATCGGCCACCGGCGCGACCGAGTCCCGTTCGAGCGCATCACCACAGACGAACGCACAGCCCGCGTTCGATCCCTGCACCGCACTCACACCCCATTTGCTCGCGGAGCGCCAGTGGGACTCGAGACCCCCGGAACCCAAACAGGACAGCCAGGGCGGCGTCACTTGGAGGGGGTGCCGGTATGTCGCACGGGCCGGGTACGGATTCGTCGTCGAGACCACCAACGGCACCATCGAACAGGTACGCAGCAAATACCCTGCTGCCGTGGATATCTCGGCGGGCAATCGGAAAGCCGTCCGCTACGAAGCCCGTCCGGACGTACCGGGCGGCTGCACGATCAACGTCGAAATGAGATCCGGCTCGCTCTACATCCTGACGAATGTGCCGCAGACGTCGGCGAACAAGCACCTCGTCGCCTGCGATATCGCCACCGATATCGCCAGAGCAGTCGCACCGCTGCTGCCCGCGGGCAGCTGAACACCGGGGGAAGCGATCATGAGACAGACCGACGGACGCGCGATCACCGATCCGGAGAACGCGCAGAGTTTCTCGCACGCGGAGATCAAACAGGCTGCCGAGGCGATGAATCCGGCCGCGCTCGACGGTGCGTTCGCCGCGTGGTCGGCCATCGCCGCTGCGGTGACGAACGCGGGCCAGCGCTTCGAGGACGCGATCAAGAACGCGGTGGAACAGCACTGGGAGGGGGCGGCGGCCGACAGCGCGGTCCGCGGCGTGCGAGATTACGCGGCGCGGGTGGGCGAACTCGGCGACGCACTCGGCGCGCAGAGTCTGCCGCTGTCGGCGGCGGCGGACGCCGCGGCGAAGTTCAAGCTGTCGGTGCCGGATGTGCTGGACACCTCGAATGGCACGGCCGATCCGGCACAGCGCAATTCGCGGGAGGAGCAGGCCCGCGACGAGATGAACACCCAGTACATCCAGCCGTACGGGGCCACCGCTCCGGCTATCCCGACGCTCCCGCCCCCGGTCGCTCCGGCCGCCGCGGCGCCGATCGGTGCCGAAACCGGCACGGGCGTGGAGACGAGCGCGGACGTCGGCTCGCAGGCCGTGGCGGGCGCCCGGTCCACGGACAACTCCCCATCCGGCAGCTCGCCTTCGGCCGCGGACACCGCCTCCCCCGCCGGTTCGGCGGACGACGGCGAGCAGGCGAACCAAGCGCAGCCGGAAGCCGAGAACACACCGCAAACCGTCACGTCTCAGGCGGTTTCCCAGAGCCAGGACGCCACGCCGACCACTCCGGCATCCACCGCCGCGAGGACGCCGACGTCCACTTCGGCCACATCGGTCGCGCCCTTCTCCTCGCCGCCGCCGCAAACGACGCCCACCACCGTCGTCCCGACCTCGTTCAACGGCAGACCGAACGGCACGCCGAGCAAGCCGGCCACCCCGGGCACGACCGGAACCCCGAACGCCTCGGACAACCAAGCGCGCCCGGGCACCTCTCGGCCCGCCCAGCCCACCGTCCCCGCCGCGGCGAACGGGCAACCCGCCGCACCGGGGCGCCCGGGAGCGACGGGCGCTTCGGGGTACCCGGGCATGATGCCGCCGGGGATGCGCGGCAGGCGCACGGACGACGACGAGCACAAGTCGCCGAAGTACCTGCGCACCGAGGAGCACGCGAAAGAGTTGCTCGGCGAGGTGAAACCGACGGTGCCGCCGGTACTCGGTGAGCAATGACGGCGCAGTGGTCACTGTCGGCCGAGCAGTTCGCCGCGGCGTGGTTCGCAACGGGCTTGGACCGCATGCCGTTTCCGTTCCGGTTCACCAGCCGCTTCCCCGGACTCAACGAGTACCAGGCGTATCAGCAGCAGTTCCGCGCCGAGCTCGGGCGAGACGAACGGCTGCCACTGCGCAGCGCGATCAGCACGCTGGCCGTTCCGGACTGGCGTATCGAGCTGTTCGGCTACGACAACACGCGTGCGGGCGTCGAACTGCGCGCCGTCGCCTGCGGCACCCGTTCCGGCTCCGGCGTGCTCGCCGTGCAGTCGCCCGCGCCGGACGGCGGCCGAGTCCGGTTGCGCCGCTGCCGGGTCGATCAGCTCGCCACCGAAGTGGTGCGCTTGCTCCCGGACGCCACGGCGGGAACGGTGGGTGAGAAGAGCTTCCTGCTCGACGATCTCAACGACGAGCGCCCCGATGTGTTCGGCAACACGCCCGCCAGCCAGGCGAAAGAGCGTTACCGGCGCTTCTGGCGGCAGTCGTGCGCCACCCGCGGCACCGCCGTCGTGCTGCTCGGGCCGCGCAACGCCGAACCGCTGCGCACCGGCCGCCTCCGCTGGATCGACACGCCCGACGGCCGCTACTGCGAAGTGCCCGCGAACCGCGCCCTGATGATCCGGCCGGGTACCAGCGCCGATATCGCCCGGTACCTGGACGAGGCCATCGTGCGGGCGAAGGCGCGCATGGACAGGTAGTACCGGATCACCGCGCCGCGAGGTGGGCGGTGACGAGGGTGTCGAGCAGCACGTCGAGATCCGGCCACGGAAAGCTCGGGCGATCCTGGCGCAGCATCACCAGACCGTGCAGGGCCGCCCACAGGCAAGCCGCGGTAGCGGTGGGATCGGCGCTGCCGGTGGCCGCCACCGCATCCACCAGGTGACGAAAAACCGGCAGGCCGGGCAATTGAGCATCGGTCGGTTCCCAGCCCGGGGTGCCCGCGGTCGCGAACAACACGCGGTAATGGCCGGGATGGTGCAAGCCGTATGCGCAGTAGGCCCGGCAGATCTCGCGCAGCCGAGTGGCAGCATCGCCGTCCGGCAGGGCCGTCAGCACGGCGCCGAACTCGGCGAAGCGAGCCTCATAAACCGCGGTCAGCAGTTCCCGTCGATCCGCGAAGTGCAGGTAAATGCTCTGCGGCGCGATGCCCACCGCGCGCGCGACGGCGCGCATCGACAGCGACTCCTGACCGTCCAGCGTCTCCAGTAGACCACTCGCGGCCTCGATCAAGTCCTCGCGCAGTTTGCTTCCCGCACCGCGGGGGTTTCGATTCCTCTTCGGTGGCGGCACCTTGACAGATTAACAAGACGGGTGTCCACTAACAACTGTCAGCAGACACCCGTCTAGTCAGGAAATTCGATGTCGGTCAGTGTGACTCGCGTAGTGCATGCCAGCGTTCTGCTCGATTTCGGGGGAGCGAGAATTCTCACCGACCCGTGGCTGTCCGAGCGGCCCTTCTATCGGCAGGGTGAGCCGCGCAGCATTGCCACCGCCGCGGACCTGCCCGAACTGTCGGGCATCGTGATCAGCCACGGCCACTACGATCACTGCGATCTCGGCACACTGGCGGCCTACCCCGACAAGTCCGTCCCGTTCGCGGTCGTCCGCGGCCTCGCATCCCGGGTCCGTGCCGCCGGATTCCGCAATGTCGTCGAGTTGGATCCGTGGGAGCAGACCCACCTCGGCCCGATCGAGGTCACCGCGGCGCCCGCACGTCACGGCGTACCGGAGATCACCTTCGTCCTGCGCGCCGACGGCACGAGCGTCTTCTTCGGCGGCGACACTTTGCGCATCGCCGAATTGGACGAGGTGGCCGTGCGCTATCCGGAACTCGACCTGGCGCTGCTACCGGTCAACGGTTTGCGCATCCGCCCCGCGTTCAACCGGCAGGTCGTCATGGACGCCGCGCAGGCCGCCGAACTCACCCGAGCCCTGCGCCCGCGCCTTGCCGTTCCCATCCACTACGCGTTCACCAGCGGCCCGATCGGCGACCGCGTGATGACGAAGGCCCAGCGCGACCCCGGGCTCTACGTCGACGCATCCGCCGCTATCGCGCCGGACACGTCCGTCCACGTCCTCGCCCCCGGACAACCGTTGATCGTGTCGTCCTGAGCGCTCGGCGATTCAGCCCAGCAGGCGCCAGTCCTCCAGACCGTCGTACAGCGGGACGTCCTTGGCCAGCTTGCTCACCCGGGCGCGCAACGCGTCCAGGTCGGCGCCACCGGCCAGCGCGCTCGCGATGATGTCGGCGACCTCGGCGAACTCGGTGTCGCCGAAGCCGCGGGTGGCCAGCGCGGCGGTGCCGATGCGCAGGCCGGAGGTGACCATCGGGGGACGCGGGTCGAACGGAACGGCGTTGCGGTTCACCGTGATACCGATCTCGTGCAGCAGGTCCTCGCCCTGCTGGCCGTCGAGTTCGGAATTGCGCAGGTCGACCAGCACCAAGTGCACGTCGGTGCCGCCGGTGAGCACGCTGATGCCCTTGCCCTTGACGTCGGCGGCGGTGAGCCGCTCGGCCAGGAGTTTCGCGCCGGACAGGGTGCGCTCCTGGCGATCCTTGAACTCCGCGCCCGCGGCGATCTTGAACGCGACGGCCTTGGCGGCGATGGCGTGCATGAGCGGGCCGCCCTGCTGGCCCGGGAACACCGAGCTGTTCAGCTTCTTGGCGTACTCCTGCTTGGCCAGGATCAGGCCGGAGCGGGGACCGCCGAGGGTCTTGTGCACGGTCGAGGACACCACGTCGGCGTAGGGCACCGGCGAGGGGTGCAGACCGGCGGCGACCAGACCGGCGAAGTGCGCCATGTCCACCCAGAGGTAGGCGCCGACCTCGTCCGCGATCGAGCGGAACGCCGCGAAGTCCTGGTGGCGCGGGTAGGCCGACCAGCCCGCCACGATCACCTTCGGACGCGCCTGCAAGGCGATGTCGCGCACCTCGTCCATGTCGACGCGGTGGTCTTCCTTGCTCACTCCGTACGAGTGCACCTCGTAGAGCTTGCCGGAGAAGTTCAAGCGCATGCCGTGGGTGAGGTGACCGCCGTGCGCGAGATCGAGACCGAGCAGCTTGTCGCCCGGGTCCATCAGCGACATCAGCACCGCGGCGTTCGCCTGCGCACCGGAATGCGGCTGCACGTTGGCGAACTCGGCGCCGAACAGCGCCTTGGCACGGTCGCGCGCCAAGGTCTCCACCACGTCGACGTGCTCGCAGCCGCCGTAGTAGCGCCGCCCCGGGTAGCCCTCGGCGTACTTGTTGGTCAGCACGCTGCCCTGCGCCTGCAGCACCGCTCGCGGCACGAAGTTCTCCGAGGCGATCATCTCGAGCGTGTCGCGTTCGCGGGCGAGCTCGCCTGCCATCGCGGCAGCGAGCTCCGGATCGAGCTCACCGAGAGACTGGGAATTGACAGAGGCGGTCGTCTGCGTCACGTGCCTCAGTCTATGGGCCGTCGGCGTTGTCCTCGAGCAGGGGGTTCACCCCTCTCGGTCGGCACAGGCTCGGCACGCGGTCCGCCGGACCACACTCGATCCGGTGGACAGGCGCTCAGCGGGACGCGCCGCCCTCCGGCAAGTAGTTCTCCAACAGCACCGCGAGATGCCGCTGGGCGTCTTCCAGCGGCCGGGTGGACTTCATCGCCCGCGACTGGACGATGGCTCCCTCCAGCGCGCTGAACACGAAACTGCCGAAGGAGCGCGCCTCTTCGGCGGACATACCCGCATCGGCGAGCGCCGAGCCGAGCCGCTCGTGCCAGTCGGCGAACACTTCGCCCGCCGCGGCCTGCACTCGCGGCTCGGACTCGGCCAGCGCCGCCCCGAGGATCGGGCACCCGGCGCGGTATCCGGTCCGCTCCAGTGTGGTGACCCACCAGCCGAGCAACGAATCGAACCAGCCCGGAGGCGGCGCGGCGGTGATCTTCTCGACCACTCCGGCGATCCGGGCTCCCGCGACCCGGGTGGCGGCCTCGACCAACTCACCTTTGCCTGCGGGAAAGTGCTGGTAGAGCGAGTTGCGCGAGGCCTTGCCGCGTTCGAGTAAGGCGGCCAGTCCGGCGGCGTGCACGCCCTGCTCGCGAACGAGTTCGATGGCGCTTTCGATCAGCCTGGTGCGCGGCCCTGCGGTCATGCGAGTTCCTTGCTCACTGTTGCGTGAACCGATCGGTCCATGCTGCAATCATGTCAGATGTGGACCGATCGGTTCATCGAAAGGATGCGATTCATGTCCGAAACCACCGTCGACCCGACTCAGCTGTCCGGTCTGGAACTCCTGCGTGTCGCGATGACCAGAACGGATCGCCCGCCGTTCATCGGTGACCTGCTCGGCATGGAGGTCGATGAGCTCGAGCACGGCAAGGTGGTCTTCGCGCTGCGCACCCGGCCCGATTTCGCCAACCCGCTCGGCACCACACACGGCGGCATCTGCGCCACCCTGCTCGACTCGGTGATGGGCTGCGCGGTGCACACCACCCTGGAGCCAGGCGTCGGCTACACGACGCTGGAACTGAAGATCAACTACGTCCGGGCCGTGCCCACCGACGGACAGCGGCTCACCGCCACCGGCACCACGATCCACCTCGGGCGCACCACCGCGACCGCCGAGGGACGCGTGGTCGACGAGCAGGGCCGCCTGGTCGCGCACGCCACCACCACCTGCGCCATTTTCCGCCCACATCGATCCTGAGGAGAACTGTCATGGCGGGACGAACACCGAGCGCCGCGGTACGCAAATTCCGGCGCGAACGCCTCATCGGCCGCTACCTGGTGAACCCGGCCGTCGGCCTGCTCGACCGGCTCGGCATCCGGTCGTCGCTGATCGCCGAACTGGAGACGGTCGGCGCGAGATCCGGTCAGCCCCGGCGGGTGCCGGTCACCGCGTCGATCGACGAGACCGGCGCGTGGCTGATCTCGCAGCACGGTTATCGGTCCGGCTGGGCCCGCAACATCGCCGCCGACCCGCACATCAGGCTGCGGCAGGGCACAGAGTGGCGCACCGGAACGGCCTCCTTCGTGCCCGAGGACGATGTGGTGGCTCGCTCGCGCACCTTCGCCAAGGGCCGCGTCTCGGCCGCCGTCGCCGAGCGAACGATGAAAGCGCTGGAGAGCGATCCGATCTCGGTGCGCATCACCTTCGCCGGAGCTTGACCGCGCACCGGAAATCCGCGACCGCTCGACAGACGCGGCGGCCGTGCGCGGACGATCGCGCCGAGGCCGCGACGTACGGCCGGGCCACCGATTCGGTTCCGTGGTGAGAGTTCGCAGCATCTCCACGGGCGGACAGGGCTGCGCGGCGATCCGGTAGCCTCACGCCGCCGCGCGTACCGCCCCGGGAGTGAGTGGCTCGTCGAGCAGCCTGCGGAAACGGTCGGCCCGGTCCTCGGCGTCGGCCGCGCGATCGAGCCAGCCGCCCAGCAACCGGTATCCCTCGACGTAGGTGGAGATGTAGGCCCGCCACAGCGGCGAGGACAGGAAGCGCAGCGACTGGCGCGCCCGCTCCGGCGTCGTCAGGCTCCAGGTCTGCAAGAACTCCGCCACCTCGTCGTGCGACCGGCCCCGGTCGTGCAGCAGCAGCGCGGCGTCCTGGCGCACGCTCAGCAGGTCTGCCGAGGCGTTCGAAAGGCGTTCGGCACGTTCGCCATCGAAGCGCAGCCCGAGATCGGCGTAGATCTCCTGCGCCCACTTGCCCCAGCCAGGGCCGACGATCGAACGCAACGCCAGATCGGCGAGCCCCTCGGCCATCAGGCACTGCGGCGTGTTCACCAGGAACAGCGTCTGCTCGGCCTGACCGGCGGCGACCAGCCCGGCTTCCTTGCGGCAGTGCTCGGTGTGGTGCCCCGGGTAGGACTCGTGCGCGATCAGCTGCGGCAGGTGCGCCATGTGCTGCTTCAGGTCGGAGTTGATCGCGACCCGGGAGTGGTAGTTGCCCAGGTAGTAGTTGAACCCGGACCAGGGCTTGTCGCCGACCACCTCGTAGGTGACGTGCTCGTGGTCGGGTAGCGGGTAGCGGGCGCGAACCAGCTCGCGCAACGCGCTGGAGAACGCCTCGACGCACACCGCCAACCGCTCCGGCGGGATCTCGTCGGCCTTGCGATGGGCGGCCACCCGCTCGGCCAGCGGACCGTCCCCGGCGAGCACCTCGTCCATCCGCCGGTGCGCGTCGCGGTAGTCGTCCACGTCACCGGGCGCGATGTCGACGTCGAAGTAGGCGCGCACCTCCTCGATGAAGCCGATGTCATCGCCCGCGAATTTCCGTCCGGAGCACTCCAGCGCGCGCAGGTGCACGTCGAGGAACTCGGCGCGCTCGGGCGCGAATCCGGCCTCCGGCACCGCGGCGCGCAACTCGGCGGCACGGCGAGCCAGCTCGCGCGGCTGCGGTGCGGGCGCGTTCCGCACCTCGCGGCGCAGCGCCGGATCACCGGTGTAGGCGTCGACGAATCCTTCCTCCAGCCGGTCGAAGGCGAGGCCGAGCCGCAGGTATTCGGTCACGAGCGGATGCGCTTCCATGCCAGCCGACATTAGCGGCTCACACCTGTGTCATCGAGTCGGTTACCAGCCGGTAGTGGTACCCCGCTCGGCCCACGATGCTGACGCAGAGCAGAATTCGCCTATGCGGCGACAGCTAGACCGAATCTCACCGGATCCGCACGGTAACCGTGCGTGTTTGCTGAAACGGAGTGTCGGGTAAATGGCACGAATGAGCGAGCCGAGTCCCTACGTGGAATTCGACCGGAAACAGTGGCGGACCCTGCGTAAATCGACTCCCCTGGTGCTCACCGAGGAAGAACTGGTCGGCCTGCGCGGTCTCGGGGAACAGATCGATCTCGAAGAAGTCGCGGAGGTGTATCTCCCGCTCGCTCGCCTCATCCACCTGCAGGTGGCCGCTCGTCAGCGACTGTTCGCCGCGACCGCGACATTTCTCGGCGAAACCCATCCCGACCAGCAGGTACCGTTCGTGATCGGCGTCGCGGGCAGCGTCGCGGTCGGCAAGTCCACCACCGCGCGCGTACTGCAAGCGCTGCTGGCGCGCTGGGATCACCACCCGCGGGTCGACCTGGTCACCACCGACGGATTTCTCTATCCCACCGCGGAACTCACCCGGCGCGGCCTCATGCACCGCAAGGGTTTCCCGGAGAGTTACGACCGCCGCAGCCTGCTGCGATTCGTCACCGAGGTGAAATCCGGTGCGGCCGAAGTCTGCGCCCCGGTGTATTCGCACATCTCCTACGACATCGTGCCGAGCAAGCTGCACTGCGTGCGCCAACCCGACATTCTGATCGTGGAGGGGTTGAACGTGCTGCAGACCGGTCCGCGCCTGATGGTGTCGGACTTGTTCGACTTCTCGATCTACGTCGACGCGCGTATCGAAGACATCGAGAAGTGGTACGTGCGACGGTTTCTCACCTTGCGCAAGACCGCATTCGCCGACCCGAACGCGCATTTCCACCACTACTCCGGATTCACCGACGAGCAGGCGACCGCCGCCGCGCAGGAGATCTGGAACAACACCAACCGGCCGAATCTGGTGGAGAACATTCTGCCCACCCGCCCGCGCGCGACCCTGGTGCTGCGCAAGGACGCCGACCACAGCATCAATCGGCTGCGGCTACGGAAATTGTGATTCCGATTACAATTTCCACGCATCGTCGAGTCGCTGCGCGACATCGATATCGCGGACCGCGGCGATGTGCGGCTTACGGATCTCCGCGGAGATATAGCGGGCGACGAAACGCCTGATCTCGTGATCGACGCCGGCGAGGACGCGCAGCAGTTGCCCGCGCCGCGTGGCGGCGGCGACATCGATGTGCACGTCGGCAGGCCGCGGCTCCGCGATATCGATCACCACCCGCAGGGGCGCCGCCGTGCGTACCGTCAGGTGCAGGTGCACGGTGCCCTGTACGTGGAACCGGTGCCGGTCGACCGCCAGGTGCAGCAGCAGGTCGACCTCCAGCGGGATTATCAATTCGAACGCGATGGTCTCGTCGTCGCGACGGCTCAGCCTGGACGACCCGAGCCTGACCTGGGCGGTCACCTTGGCGAGTCGGCCGGGACCGACCCCGATGGGGCCGAAATCGAATGCGCTGCCGGTCAGCTGGTCGAACGCGCCCGCGATGCGCGCTTCGGAGGCGGCGTACTCCAGGAAGCGTCTACCGAAGTCCGCATAGCTGATCGAGTCGTCCGGTTCGCCCAGCGCGGGCCGGCGGTCGAGCGAGCTCATGAGACCGGACGGTACGCGAGAAGAACGATACCGGAGCGGGATTCAGCGCACCGACATCGAGTCAGACGCCGAAACGGCGATGACGCGCGGCGAAGTCGCGCAGCGCCCGCAGGAAATCCACCCGGCGGAACTCCGGCCAGTACGCCTCGGTGAACCATATCTCCGAGTATGCGCTCTGCCACAGTAGGAACCCGGACAGCCGCTGCTCGCCGGAGGTGCGAATCACCAGGTCCGGGTCCGGTTGGCCGGAGGTGTAGAGGTGCTGGCCGATGGCGTTCACGGTGATCGACTGGACCAGGTCCTCGCCGGTCTCGCCCGCCGCGATCTCCTGGCGGACCAGCGAGCGCACCGCGTCGGTGATCTCCTGTCTGCCGCCGTAGCCGACCGCGACATTGACGTGCACTCCGTTGCGGCCGTCGGTGCGCTCGGCCGCGGTGCGCATCCGCTTGGCGATCAGTTCGGGGAAGCCGTCGAGCGAGCCGACGATGCGCACGCTCCAGTTCTGCTCCGGCGCCGACAGCTCCTCGACCACGTCGGTGATGACCTCGAACAGCGTCTCCAACTCATCGGGATCACGCTGGAGATTCTCGGTGGACAGCAGGTAGACGGTCACCATCTCGATGCCCTCGGCCGCACACCAGCCGACCAGCTCGGCGATCTTCAGCGCGCCGACCCGATGGCCGTGACTGACGTCGGTGAAACCGTTCTCCCGCGCCCACCGGCGATTGCCGTCACACATCACCGCGACGTGCCGGGGATGCTGCTTGCCGGCCAGCTGCCTGGACAGCCGGGCCTCGTAGATGCGATACGGCAGACCCCGCACCTGACTCGGAAGTTCCACGCGGGCAACCCTACGCCTCGGCGACACGAACGCGGCATCGACCGCGATACGCCGGTACAGTGGCCAGGAGCACGCAAGTTACGGTTGCGTAGGTTACTGACGGGTTCAACTACCTCGTCTGCACTCGGTCCGGCGTTGGGCCGCGGAAAGACTGCTCCGGCTGTTCCCTTAGGAGGTACTCGTGTCCGAATCGGTCGGCGCCGCCGATGCGGCAACGGTCACACCGGTCCCCGCCACGGCGGGCGAAGCACTCGCCGAGGCGCTGGTCAAACCGCGCATGCGGGGCTGGATCCACACCTGGGCCGTCGGCGTCGCGGCGATCGCGGCCGTCGTGCTGATCGCCACCGCGGGCACGGTCTCGGCGACCGCGGGATGGTCGACGCTGATCTACGGGCTCACCGTGTGCGGGCTGTTCGGCGTCAGCGCGGTCTACCACCGGGTGACCTGGCCGACCGCCCGCGCTCGCATCCGGATGAAGCGAGCGGACCACTCGATGATCTTCCTGTTCATCGCGGGCAGCTACACCCCCTTCGCCCTGCTCGGCCTGCCCGGACGAACCGGGCAGACGCTGCTGGTCGTGGTCTGGGCGGGCGCGCTGGCCGGAGTGGCGCTCAAACTGCTGTGGCCCGGCGCTCCCCGCTGGGTCGGCGTTCCGCTCTATCTGTTGCTGGGCTGGGCCATCGTGCCGGTGGCCGGACAACTGAACGGCCAGATCGGCATCGCACCGCTGATTTTGTTGCTGATCGGCGGCCTGTTCTACAGCGGCGGCGCGATCCTCTACGCCACGAAATGGCCGAACCCGTGGCCGGGGGTTTTCGGGCACCACGAGTTCTTCCACGCGGCCACGGTGCTCGCGGCGTTGACCCACTACGCGGCGGTCTGGCTCGTCGTCCTGCGCTGAGCGCATAGAGTCGACCCGGAGGGCGGACGAGAGGGCGGCGCAGGCGATGGAACGGTCATCGAGATCGCGAGCCCTATGATCGCGAAGCTCGTCGTCTGGGCGCTCAAAGCGCGGGGTGGTCTGGCCGCTCTGGTCACCACGGCGAATCTCAGCGGCCTCGCGGTGATCGTCACCCAGCTGTGGCTGAACGGGTTCCTCGGCAGGCTGGGCACGGATTGGCTGCGGGCACTGGCCTTCGTCGGCATCTATCCGGCGGCGGGATTCCTGGCGGGCATCGTCCTGGCGGTGCGCGACCGCAAGGTGTACTTCGGCTGGCTCGACGCCGGGCGCAAGCCCACGGAGGTGGAGGCGCGGCGCTTGCTGCACCTACCCGTCGCGATCAGCATGCGCGCGATCGCGCTGTGGATTCCGGGGGTGATCGTGGCGACCGCGGTCTTCGCGCGGCTGAGCCCGGACAACGACCCCGGCGTGACGGCGTCGCTGTTCACGATCGGCGCCTTCGAGTCGGCGGCGGTCACCTTCCTGATCGTGGACCGGTTGATCCGGCCGACGATCCCGGTGGTCGCCCGGGTGCTCGGCTGGACCATGCACTGGAGTTCCTCTGTGCTGGTGCGGGTCGTGCTGACCTGGGCGGTGGCGGCCGCGCTTCCGCTGCTCATGCTGATCGTCGTGCTGGCCGACCCGGTAGCGGCCGCGCCCGACCGGGTCCGCACCGCCATCTACCTGTCCGCGGTCGGCATCGGAGTTGGCGCGCTGGCCACGGCGTTCCTCGCCCGCGCGGTCGCCGCGCCGATGCGCGTCCTGCGTCGCGCGCTGGACCGCATCGCGCAAGGCGATCTCGGCGTCCGGGTGCCGATCGGCAGCACCAGTGAGATCGGCCGGTTGGAGCATTCGGTCAACGAACTGGCGGCGAACCTGCGCGAGCGCGAGCGGATGCGTGAGGTGTTCGGCAGGCACGTCGGGGCCGAGGTGGCCGAGCGCGCGCTGGCTCGCGGGGCGGATCTCACCGGCGACGTGCGTGAGGTGTCGGCGCTGTTCGTCGATGTGACCGGGTCGGTGGAGCTGTCCACCGGGTTGCCGCCGCAGGAGTTCGTGGCCAAGCTCAATCGGTTGCTCGCGATCGTCGTCGCGGCGACCGAGGAGAACAACGGACTGGTCAACAAGTTCGAGGGCGACGCGGCGCTGTGCGTCTTCGGAGCGCCGATCGCGTTGGGCGACAACGCGACTCCGGCACTGCGGGCGGCGCGCCGCATCCGGGACGAGGTGCTCGCCACCGGAGAACTCGACATCGGGATCGGCGTCGCGCGCGGCGGGGTCTTCGCGGGCGACGTCGGCTCCGACACCCGCCTGGAATTCACGGTGATCGGCGACGCCGTCAACGAGGCCGCCCGCCTCACCACGGCGGCCAAGGAGGTGCCACGGCGAATCCTGGTGAGCCAAGCGGTGATCGAAGCCGCTACGGAACACGAGCGCGCCAAGTGGACGTTCTACGACACCATCGTGCTACGCGGCATGAAGAACCCCACGTTCTGCTGGACCGACATCGACACCTCCGGCGCCCGGCCCGAACACATCGAAACCCGCACCGATCAGCTGGACGGCCACGACCTGCCCGCGGACACGAACCCGGTCATCGAAATCCACACGGCCGCAGAGCCGCCCCGTGGCACCGAGTTGCCGGACGCCGAGTTCGACGCCCCGCCTCGGCGCTAGTCCACTCAGCTGGGTGAACAGCGAAGCACCCTCGGCACGGCGGTTCAGCGGCCGTCTCGATGGCGACATGACCGAACGCGCGTGCACCGACCGCATCGGGCCCGCTCGGTTGCGTTCGGCGGCACGAACGTCGTCGTGCGCCCACCTGGCATCGTGTCGCGATGGTCTCGGCCGTCTCACAGCCGCGTGATCGAGCGCCTCAGCTCCGATCGTTGTCTCCTTCCCGCACCCACCGGGCCGCCGGTGCACCGCCCGGGCCGCCAGGGGCCGACCACATTTCCGGCCACGCCCTCCGTCGACGGGGCGTCCGACTCGAACCGTCTATCGCCAACCGGCCGATGGTGGCCGGAGGTGCTGTCGTCAGTTTCGCCGAAGCGCCATCAGGAGCTCGTCGGGCGTGGAGACCGGGAGGTCGCAGACGGAGCCGCGGCAGACGTACGCGGCCGCGGCGTTGCGGACCAAGGGCCGATCGGCCAGCAGCGGGACGGCGTTCGGGGCCCCGGCAAGGACGACGGAGCCGCCGGGTGCGGCCGCACGGGCCGCGGCGAGCAACTCGGTGGGCTGGGCCGCCGATTCGGCGGCGATGGCGACCTGCAGCGGGCCGCGCAAGGCCGCCTCGGCGACGGTGAGCCACTGGCCCGCCGAGCGCGGCGCGCGTGCCAGCACAATCGCGCCGCGCTCGAGGGTGCGGTCGGCCAGTTCCCGGTAGCGGGCGGCGCCTTCCGGGTCGCTCGCGGCCGCGGCGGTGAGCAGCGCTTCGGCCAGCGCGGAGGCGCCTGCGGGGGTGGCTCCGTCGATCGGGTCGCGGGGGCGGGCGACTAGGGTTTCGGCGTCGTCGGCGGTGTCGAACCAGCCGCCCGGCTGATCGGGGTCGGCGAAGTGTTCGATCGCGGTATCCAGCAGGCGTTGGGCGTCGTCCAGCCAGCCGAGGTCGCCGGTGGCCTGGTGCAGCGCTAGCAGGCCGGTGACCAGCCAGGCGTGGTCCTCCAGGATGGCGGGCGCCGCGCCGACGACGCCGCCGAGCGATGCACGTCGCAGCCGACCGTCCACCACGTGCTCGGCCAGCAGGAATCGCGCGCATCGGACGGCGGCGGCGGTCCACTCCGGTTCGTCCAGCGCGCCCGCGGCCTCGGCGAGCGCGGTGATCGCCATACCGTTCCATGCGGTGACCACTTTGTCGTCGCGTTCGGGTTGTGGGCGTCGATCGCGGGCGGCGATCAACGCGGCACGGACGTGTTCCAGCCGCGCGTGGTCCTCCGCCGTGGCGGGTTCGGCGTACCTGGTCAGCACCGAGGTGCACTGTTCGAAGTTTCCGGCGGTGGTGACGCCGAAGAACTCGGCCGCCCACGCCCCGTCGATCGGACCGAGCACGCCGGCCAGCTCGGCGGGCGTCCACACGTACGTCGCGCCTTCGACACCGGGCTTACCGGGCTCCAAGTGCGTGTCGGCGTCCAGCGCCGAGGCGAAACCGCCCTGCGGGGTCCCGAGGTCATCGAGGAGAAACCGCACGATTTCCCGGGTGACCCGGTGCGACAACGATTCCGGAAGCTCGGACCCGCTGCGGCGGGCGAGGTGCGCGTAGGCGCGTAACAGCTGCGCGTTGTCGTAGAGCATTTTCTCGAAGTGCGGCACCACCCATGCCGCGTCGACCGAATACCGCGCGAACCCGCCGCGCAGCTGGTCGTAGATGCCGCCGCGCGCCATGGCCTCGGCGGTGCGGGCGACCACCTGGAACACCGCCGGGTCACCGGTCCGCTCCCAGTGCCGCAACAGTCCCTCGAGCAGCGCCGAGGGCGGGAATTTGGGAGCGCCGCCGAATCCGCCGTGCTCGGCGTCCTCGTCGCGCAGCACGGCGGCGACGGCATGGGCGAGCAGCTCCGGGGTGATCGTCAGGTCCGCGTCGGGCAGTCCCGCCGCTTGGTCGCGCAGCGCAGCAGCCACCTGCGCGGAGGCCTGATTCACTTCGTCGCGCCTGGTGCGCCAGGTCTCCGTGACCGCCGTGAGCAGCTGGGTGAAGGACGGCATGCCGCCGCGCGGGAGCTTCGGGTAGTAAGTGCCGCAGTAGAACGGTTCGCCGTCCGGCGTCAGGAAACAGGTCATCGGCCAGCCGCCTTGCCCCGTCATCGCGACCGTCGCATTCATGTAGACCGCGTCCAGGTCTGGTCGCTCCTCCCGGTCCACCTTCACGCAGACGAAGTTCTCGTTCATCTGATCGGCGGTGGCCTGGTCCTCGAACGACTCGTGCGCCATCACGTGGCACCAGTGACAGGACGCGTACCCCACCGACAGCAGAACGGGCACGTCCCGCTCCCGCGCTTCGGCCAGTGCCTCCGCGTCCCACTCCCGCCAGTGCACCGGGTTGTCCGCATGCTGCCGCAGGTACGGGGACGTCGCCTCTCCGAGCCGGTTCATGGCTCCACCGTACGACCCTTCCCGCCGCCGTGTGGGTACGTCGTCCTTGACTCTCCCGCGGCGGGAGACGACACGGTCGAGGAATGAAAATCGATCTGGCCCGAACCGATGGCCACTACTACGGAGCGAGCACGCGACCTGTGGTCCGGACATTCAGCGCATACGACTACGTGACGGTCGAAGGAATCGGGGACCCTGACGGCCCGGTCTACGCGGCGGCGGTGCAAACGCTCTACCGGGCCGCGTACGGCGCGAAGAAGGCGGCGAAAGCCGCAGGGCAGGACTTCGTCGTGCCCAAACTCGAGGGCCTGTGGTGGGTCGAATCCGACGCTCCGCCACTGACGGTTCCACGCGACCAATGGCACTGGAAACTGCTGATTCGCATGCCGGAAGTGGTGACCGCCGACATGGTGACCGGCGCGTCCTTCGAACGACTCACCGAGGGCGAGGCGATCCAGGTCCTGCACCTGGGCCCGTACGCGACCGAGCCCGAGACCCTGGCTCGCATGGACGCCCTCATGGCGGCCGAGGGATGGGCGCACCACGGCCGCCACCACGAGATCTACTTGTCCGACCCGCGCCGGACACCGAACGAGAGGACGAAAACCATTCTGCGTCAACCGGTTCGCCGCACGCTCACGTCTCAGTAAGGAGCCGGCGCGCTCGGCTCGGCACACCACGGCCCCGACGGGCCGGGGCCAGAACGTCAGAGCCAGGTCGAGCAGATGCCGGTCCCACGAGCGGACCGCGAGGTCGGCCAGAACGCCGGAAACCGTAATGGTGTCGCGCCTGGCCGGCGCGGCAAGCGTCTGGTTGTCATCGGCCCAGAAGGTCACCACCACCATCGGCCATACGCCGCCCGGCTTTCCGGTTCCATAGCAAATTGAGCTGCGCCGGTTGCATAGGACCGATTGCCGAACCGGGTGCGCAGGCAACGGATACTTCCGATACACGCGATCGGTTGCGGTTCGAGTCACGTCCGGATCGTTTCGATCCGGTGGCTCAATTGGTAGAGCAGTCCACGGCAGGGTTTCCGGATCCACAGGGCTCGGTTCGCTCGAGCCGGTATACCCGTCGCCGCCCAGAACTCGGGCGCCCGAACTTCGCGCGGGAAGCGGCTGGGCATATCGTCTGCTTTCCGCGGAACTGCCTGCCGGAATAACTCGTCGAAAATCTTCGGCACAGTTGAAGGTTTCGACACACCCGCCGAAAACGACGGACTACGTGCGCGCCAGTACCTCGCGTCCGACGTACGCCAACAGTCTGCGGTGTGCCGGTTCGTCGTCGGCGACCAGCACCTCGGGACCGAAAATGCCGGGTGCGCGGAAGGAATCGATGCCACCCGCGGCATGCATGGTGGCGAGCAATTCGCCACACAACCCGTCGTCGGCCAGATCCGGCCGATCGATGGCCACCGCGATATCCACCCCGTGCACGAGAATCTCGGTGAGATGCACCAGCGCGGCCGCGGGGCCGGGCAGTTCACCGAGCGAGATGCCCACCGTGCCGTCCAGCGCATCGGGCCGGTGCCAGGCCGCGCGGTCCACCTCGGCCGCCGCGGCGTACGCGCCCTGCGGATCACCGCCGAGCCAGTCGGATTCGTGGTCGGCGCCGGTATCCATGCCGCTCAGGGCCGCCGCGAAGATGTGCATACCGCCGACCGTGTGGTTGAGAACGGTGCGGACATCCCAGTCCCGGCACGGCGTCGGCGTCGTCAGATCCGCTCCTCCCACGGCGGCGACGATCGCTCCGGTCGCATCCAGTGCACGGTCGATCTGTCCGATCACGTTGTCCATGAGCTTCCTTCGGTCGAGCGGTTTGGCTGAATTGGTAACACAGGACACCGACAAGCGCGCGGCAATGCGAACTCCACCTTGCGTCGAGATAGTTGCCGACAGTGTGCTTCTCGTGACCGCGAAGGAAAATGCGCGGGCCGGACGGCCCCGCTCCCCTCGGTGGTGCGCCCGGTGCGCAGGCACTTCCACTTCTAATGGACAGGTTGCGGGTTCGAGTCCCGCCCGGACCCCATGGTCCGGTAGCTCAATGGCGGAGCGGTACGTTCCGTCGCCGAATTTCATCTCGGGCGCACTACCACCGAATTCGCGCACCCGCGAAGCGGACCGTCTCGCTCGGGCGAAAGATTCGGCGCGTCTCCGGTGCGCAGGCAACGGTTACTTCGGGTTCAATTCCTGCCGAAACCATTTCGGTCGCTCGATACGGCGAGCAGCCCGTCGCCGCTTTTCCTCGGCCATTCCGCTCCGAAAAATGGGGTGCGGCAATTCCTTTCGTCTCGGGGTACCGCTCTACACGTGGAACCTGGCCGGATACCGCTACGGGCACGCCCTCAGCGGCACCCCGCACCGGCACGCCTTCGGCGGCCTGACCGACGTGGCGTTCCGGATGATCCGGCTGTTGGAGGCGGGACGCGACGCCGACTGGCCGTTCTGAACGGCGGCGGGGCCGAGATCGCCTCCCGACCTCGGCCCGTGGGTCCACCGGACCACCGGCACGCGCTCGGCGGCCTGACCGACGCGGAGCTCCGGACCATCGCGCTGCTGGCAGCGGGACGCGACCCCGACTGGCCGTTCTGCTCCGCGGCCTACCCGAACACCGGATAGTTGGCCCGGATGACGCCGTGCGGGTCGCGGGCACGCTTGACCTCGCGCAGCCGGTTCAGCGTCGCGGCGTCGAAAGCGGCGTCGGCCGTCTCGCCGGGCGTGAGGAAGGTATACGGCTTGTGGCCGCTGATCTGCCCGCTCACCGCGCCGACGATGGCGGTGCGCCGCGCCTCGACCGCATCGCGCAGGTGCGGCAGCCCGAGACCAAGGCAGTAGAGCAGGTACGGCTCCGCGATCGCGCCGCGCGCGCCACCATCGGGCCGGGCTTCGGCCAGGGCGCCGCCCAGGTGCCGGATCTGCACATTGGCCAGCGGGGCGACCGGTTCCTCGATCAGGGTCTTGACCACGGCGTCGCCGAGATCGGTGAGCTGCTCCGCACGGGACAGCGACGGGCTCGGGTCCGTGGGTTCGGCGGTGACCGCGCCGATGTCGGCGGCCCCGAACACGCCGCGCTTGTCGAGAATGAGATCCCCGATGGCGTCCAGGGCGGTCAGCAGCGTCCGTCCACGATCAGGATCACCCAGATACACCGCGTCCACGCCGACCATCGGCGGTGCGTCCGGGATCTGCAAACGCTGGAACCACACCGACAGTTCGTGCGGAGCCGCCGCGGTGATCTCCTGGAATGCGTCGAACACCTCGCGAATCCGCGTTTGCGGCCACAGCATGCGGCCACCGAACAGCTCCGGCGCGGGAAACAGATCGAACTCGAGCGCCGTCACGACGGCGAAGTCGCCGCCACCGCCGCGCAACGCCCAGAACAGGTCCGGATCGTCCTCGGCCGTGACCCGGCGCGCAGCGCCCTCCGCGTCGACGATCTCGAACGCGCGCACCGCGTCGGCGGCCCAGCCGTGCTTGCGGCCGAACCAGCTCATGCCGCCGCCGAGGGTGTAGCCGGTCACGCCGACGACCGGATTGCTGCCCGCGAGCCCGGTCAGCCCGTGCCTGGCCGCGGCCGCCTGCACCCGACCCCACGACACTCCGGCGCCCACGCGCGCCACCCGACGCCGGGGATCGATCTCGATGCCGTCCAAATACCCGGTGCGCAGCAGGATCGCCTCGGGCACGCCACCGGACGCGCCGTGTCCGGTCGGTTGGGTGACCACCGGCACGCCCGCGCGGCCCGCGTACCGGACCACGGCCGCGACGTCACCGGCGTCTCCGGCCCGCACCACGGCGGCCACCGGTTGGTCGACGGTCGTCGTCCAGGGCCGCGCCGCGGTTTCGAAGCCCTCGTCACCGGCCACCAGCACGCGGCCGGGCAGCGTGGCCCGCAGTTCGTCGAATGTCATTGCTCGTCCTGACTCTCAGCGTTCGGAAGCAGACGCGCGCGGGAACCGGGGTGTCGGCTTTCGACGAAAGGCCGTGGTTCGCGCCGCGACTACCTCATTGACGAAAGAGAGCGCGGAAAGGTAACAACGAGCAGGTCAGCGAGGGTTTCGCCGCTCAGCCGGATTCGGCTCGCCCTTCGGGGTCGGCGCCCTTCGATTCCTCGGCACGGCGGGTGATGCCGTGCTCGGTGCCCTCGTCGGCCTCCTGGTCCGGTTCCGGGTGCTCGGGCTCGAAGGTCGCAGGCAGGCCCTTGATGTGCCGGTTCATCGACCGGACCAGCAGGAAGGTGCCCGCGAGCAGAATCAGGATGATGACCAGGCCGAGCGGCGACGCCTTGCCGAACTCGGGGCCGGTCGGCGTTCCGGGTGTCTGGGCGAGCAGGACGAACGTCACGACCGCTCGTCCTCGATGCCCGCGAACAGGTCGGTCTCCGGCAGCTCGGTGCGCACGCGGGTCTTGGCCAGCTCGAACTCCTCGGTCGGCCACAACCGCTGCTGCATCTCCATCGGAATGGCGAAGAACGCGCCGTTCGGATCGATCTGCGTCGCGTGCGCGCGCAAGGCGTCGTCGCGCTGCGGGAAGTACTTGGCGCAGTCGATCTGGGTGGTGATCCTGGCGAACATGTCACCGCGCTCGGCGGCGTACTTGCGCATCCGGTCCAGCCACTCCTGCAGCGGGAACGGTTCGCCGAGGCGCTCGTACTCCGCGGCGAAGATCTCCATCCGCTTCATGCTGAAGCCGTGGTCGTAGTACAGCTTGAGCGGCGTCCACGGCTCGCCCGCGCCGGGAAAGCGCTCGGGGTCGCCCGCCGCCTCGAACGCCGCCATCGACACCTCGTGGCAGCGGATGTGGTCGGGGTGCGGGTAGCCGCCGGTCTCGTCGTAGGTGGTCATCACGTGCGGCTTGAACTCGCGCACCACGCGCACCAGGGCCTCGGTGGCCTCCTCCAGCGGAACCAGCGCGAAGCTGCCCTCGGGCAGCGGCGGCAGGGGGTCGCCCTCGGGCAGGCCCGAGTCGACGAAACCGAGCCAGTGCTGGCGCACGCCGAGCGCACGGGCCGCGGCGGCCATCTCCTCACGGCGGATCTCGTGGATCCGCTCCAGGACGCCGGGCGTGTCCATGGCCGGGTTCAGGATGCTTCCACGCTCTCCGCCGGTCAGCGTCACGACGAGGACGTCGTGTCCTTCGTCGGCGTAACGGGCGGTCGTCGCGGCACCCTTGCTGGATTCGTCGTCTGGGTGGGCGTGCACCGCCATGAGGCGAAGGCCACTCACGTCTCGTTCTCCGTCGCTCTCGGTCGCGGGTGTCGGGGCTTCGTTACCTATAGTTCCATTCGACCCACATTTGTTCCGACGTACCCCCCGGGAGCGACCACGATGAGCCAGCCCGCGCCGGAGAGCGGCGGCGACGCGAAGGCGGCGTCTCCCGGCGGACCCCCGCCCGACCGCTACGGCACCGGGCCACGCAAGCCGCGCCGCTGGATCGTGCCGGTGCTCGGCGTGCTGGTGGTGCTCGCCGGGCTCGGCGTGGCCTACCTGGGCTATCAGAAGTACGGGCCGGAGGACATCGAGGCCGAGCAGCTCGGCTACGTCGTCGTCGACGACTCGACCATGACCATCCACCTCAAGGTCACCCGGGCCGACCCGCAGCAGCCGGTGGTGTGTTTCGTCCGCGCGATGGCTCGCGACGGCTCCGAACTCGGCCGCAGGGAAGTGCTGATCGAGCCGTCGAGCAGCGGGACGGTCGAGTTGACCACCGTCGTGCGCTCGTCCGCGCGTCCCGTGTCGGGCAGCGTGTACGCGTGCAGCGATCGGGTACCCAGCTATCTGCGAGTTGGCTGATTTCCGCGCATAAACCGGCGATTTGCCCGCGAAATTAACTCCGACCTGCACATTTGTGAATCATGCTAAAATGGCGTGATACACGGTTCCGGAGCTCGGAGCCGTGTTTGCTGCATTGGCGGCCAGCGCTGAGGGTTCGGGCTTGCGATTTCGCCCGTGACCGGGGCCTGTCGGGGTTCGATGAACTTCCCAGGATCGCTCTAGCCGTCGACTGGCGCGTGCCCGCTTCCGGGTGGGCACACGCCGGTGCTCAGGGAATCCCGGCCTGCCGGGAACAACTACTAGGGAGTGATCGAGATGACTGAGACGCAAGTGACCTGGCTGACCCCGGAGTCGCACGACAGGCTCAAGAGCGAACTCGACGCGCTCATCGCCAATCGTCCGGTCATCGCCGCCGAGATCAACGAACGCCGGGAAGAGGGCGACCTCAAGGAGAACGGCGGGTACCACGCCGCGCGCGAGGAGCAGGGTCAGCAGGAGGCGCGCATTCGCCAGCTGCAAGAGCTGCTGAACAACGCCAAGGTCGGCGTCGCACCGACCAAGTCCGGCGTGGCGCTTCCCGGGTCGGTCGTCAAGGTCTACTACGACGGCGACGAGACGGACACCGAAACCTTCCTGATCGCCACCCGCGAGGAGGGTCTCCGCGATTCCAAGCTCGAGACGTACTCGCCGAACTCGCCCCTCGGCGGCGCGCTCATCGACGCCAAGGTGGGCGAGACCAGGGAATACACGCTGCCCAATGGGAACACGATGAAGGTCACCCTGCTCAGCGCCGAGCCCTACCACAGCTGACGCTCTCGGTCGCGCCGCCACGGCAGGCCGATACCCCCGCGGACACGAGCGGCCGCGCCCGATCATCGGGTGCGGCCGCTTCCTCATGTCCGTGAACCTAGCTCAATGCCTGCTCGATGTCCGCAAGCAGGTCGCTGACATCCTCGATGCCGACCGAAAGCCGCACCAAGTCCGCGGGCACCTCCAGCTCGGAACCTTCGGTGGAGGCGTGCGTCATCGCGGCCGGATGCTCGATCAGCGACTCGACACCGCCCAGGGACTCGGCGAGGGTGAAGACCTCGGTCCGCGCGCAGAATTTCCGCGCGGCTTCGACGTCACCATTGAGGCGCACCGAGATCATCCCGCCGAAGCGCCGCATCTGCTTCGCCGCGACGGCATGGCCCGGGTGCTCCGGCAGGCCGGGGTAGATCACATGCGAGATCGACGGGTGCCCGGACAGGAACTCCGCGATGGTCTCGGCGTTGTCGCAGTGCCGATCCATCCGCAGGGCGAGGGTCTTGGTGCCGCGCAGCGTGAGGAACGCGTCGAACGGGCCGGGCACCGCGCCCGCGCCGTTCTGCAGGAACGCGAACGCCGCGTCGAGTTCCGGATCGTCGGTGATCAGCGCGCCGCCGATGACGTCGGAGTGGCCGCCGAGGTACTTGGTGGTGGAGTGCACCACGATGTCGGCGCCGAGCAGCAGCGGCTGCTGCAGGTAGGGCGTCGCGAAGGTGTTGTCGACGACCAGTTTCGCGCCCGCCGCGTGCGCGACGTCGGCCAGCGCGGGGATATCGCCGATGCTCAGCAGGGGGTTGGTCGGGGTTTCGATCCACACCAGCTTGGTGTTCGGCCGGATCGCGGCGCGCATCTCGTCCACGTTGAACACGTGCGCGGGCGAGTGCTCGATCCCCCACTGGCTGAAGACCTTGTCGATCAGCCGGAAGGTGCCGCCGTAGGCGTCGTCGGGGATCACGATGTGATCACCCGGACGCAACGTGGCCCGCAGCGCACAGTCGGTCGCGGCCATGCCGGACGCGAACGCCCGGCCGTAGCGGCCCGATTCCAGCGCGGCGAGGTTCGCTTCCAGTACCGACCGCGTCGGGTTGCCGGTGCGGGCGTATTCGAAACCGCCGCGCAACCCGCCCACGCCGTCCTGGGCGAACGTCGAACTCGCGTAGATGGGCACATTCACCGCGCCGGTCTGCGGATCGGGTTCATACCCGGCGTGCACGGCCCGTGTGGAGAATCCCAGCTCGCTCATGGGGCTCAGCCTAATCGGGGCGATTCCCGGGCAACTTCCCGGTGTAGGCATATCGCCGCTGCGTACGCAGGCGAAACGGACGAATCCGCACAACGGCGTCGGCATAGTGGGACAGCGCCCCTCGATCCGATCGAATTACACCGACGTCACCACCAGCACGGAAATCTTGCACCGAAGCAAGGGGCGTGAGTTCGGTCTCACTATTTCGCCGCCCCTTTAGGCTGAGTCCATGGTCACTGTGGAAGAACTGTTCGCCACCGACACGCTACTGTCCGACGACGAGCGCGAGATCCGGGACACCGTCGCGAGCTTCGCGACGCAGCGACTGCGCCCGCACGTCGCGGAGTGGTTCGAGGCGGGCACCTTCCCGGCCCGCGAGCTCGCCCCTGAGCTGGGCGCGCTGGGACTGCTCGGCATGCATCTGGAGGGGTACGGCTGCGCGGGCATGTCGGCCACCACCTACGGTCTGGCCTGCCAGGAGCTGGAGGCGGTGGACTCCGGCATCCGCAGCATGGTCTCGGTCCAGGGGTCGCTGGCGATGACCGCCATCCACGAATTCGGCTCCGAGGAACAGAAACAGCAGTGGCTGCCGGAGCTGGCCGCCGGCCGCGCGCTCGGCTGTTTCGGGTTGACCGAGCCGGACTTCGGTTCGAATCCGGGCGGCATGCGCACCCGGGCGAAGCGCGACGGCTCCGATTGGGTGCTGAGCGGCTCGAAGATGTGGATCACCAACGGCTCGGTGAGCGATGTCGCGGTGGTCTGGGCGCAGACCGAGGACGAAGGCAGGCAGGTGATCCGCGGATTCCTGGTCCCGGCCGGGACGCCCGGGTTAACGACGCGGGAGATGCACCGCAAGCTGTCGCTGCGCGCGTCGGTCACCGCGGAACTGGACCTGGACGAGGTTCGCCTGCCCGCGGACGCGGTGCTGCCGGGGTCGAGGGGATTGGCCGCGCCGCTGGCCTGCCTGAGCGAGGCGCGCTTCGGCATCGTCTTCGGCGCACTCGGCGCGGCGCGCGAGTGCCTGGCGGCCACCATCGAGTACGCCAGGACCCGCGAGGTGTTCGACAAGCCGCTGGCCGCCTACCAGCTCACCCAGGCCAAGCTGGCCGACATGGCGCTGGAGTTCGGCAAGGGCCAGCTGCTCGCGCTGCACATCGGACGGCTGAAGGACCGCGGCGCGGTCACGCCGGAGCAGGTGAGCGCGGGCAAGCTGAACAGCACGCGCGAGGCCATCGCGATCGCCCGCGAGTGCCGAACCATCTTGGGCGCCAACGGCATCACGCTCGACTACCCGGTCTTGCGCCATGCGAACAATCTGGAGTCGGTGCTCACCTACGAGGGTACCGCGGAGGTACACCAGCTCGTGCTGGGCCGGGCGTTGACCGACGCGAACGCTTTCCGCTGACGAGCCGTTCGGCGGCGGAGCCGCGTAGCGACCGCGCGCTCCGCTGATCCGCCCCGTCCCGGCGTGATGCCGCCGGGCGTGGTGCGGAACGCGGCGAAAAGGGTGCGGATGGATTGCCGGATGCCGTTCGCCGACGGCATCCGGGCGAATCCGCCCTTTCCGCGCCGGACCACCGTTCTGTAGCCGATCGGACGCCGACTCGGTCACGACGCGGATCACGATCTCCGAGAACGGATTCGGGTCTGCGCGAGCCGCGTATGGACACTACTGTCGGTGCATGTCGTCGATCCGCGCCGCCGAGATTTTCGCGGCACTGTCGCTGACCACCGATCTCGCCGCCGGTATGCCGTTCGAGAAGGGGCTGGCCACCTGCCTGGTCGCCACCGACCTGGCCGCGCGGATCGGGCTGCCGGAAGCCGATCGCCGCGCGGTCTTCCATGCCGCCCTGCTCGTCGATCTCGGATGTACCGGCCGCGCCTCGGAGAACGCGCAGGCGTATGCGGACGACATCGCCTTCCAGCGCGCCTGCCACGTGCTGGATCCGGGCGATTCCGCCGTCTTCACCGAGCAACTGCGCCGATTCGGCGGCTGGGCGCCCGCCGCCCAATCGGCGCTGCGCAATCGGTTCGTCGCCCGGTTGCGGTCCGGCGCCACGCAGGCGCTGCGCTCGTCGAGCGAGGTCGTCGAGGCGCTCGGATCGCACCTGGGTCTGCCGGATGCCTCGGTCCGCGCCCTGACCGAGGTGGAGGAACGCTGGGACGGACTGGGTGCGCCGAACCGGCTGCGCGGGGAATCCATTTCGATCGCGGGCCGCGTTCTGCACGTGGCCGAACAGGCGGTGCTCGCGCTGGACGCGGTCGGCGATGAACTCGCGACCGTCTCGGGCCACGGCAACGCGCATCCGGCCGCCCCGCACGACAGAACACGCTCCGCTCTGGGCACTGTGGCGAGACGGCAGGGCGTCGTTCTCGACGAGTTGCGGCGCCGGGCCGGCGGCCATCTCGACCCCGACCTGGTGGCCGTCTGCGATGCCGATGCCATCCGCGCGGTGCTCGACGTTCCCGACCTGCTGGCCGCCGTCCTCGCCGCGGAACCGGGGACGCGGTCTTCGCTTCCGTCCGCCGAACTCGACCGGCCCGGTCTGGCGCTGGCCATGATCGTCGACTTGAAAGGCCGTTATCTGCTGGGGCATTCGGCGCACGTGGCCGGCCTCGCCGATGCCGCGGCCGTCCGGATGGGCGTGCCCGCCGACGAAAGAGCGGCACTACGCGCCGCCGCCCTGCTGCACGATCTCGGCCGGGTCGCGGTGTCGAGCGCGGTCTGGGACCGTCGCGGCCCGCTGGGACCCTGGGACTGGAAACGCGTTCGGCTGCAGAGTCTTCGGACCGAGCGCATCCTGCGCCGCTGCCCCGGGCTGGCGGCGCTGGCCGATCTCGCGGCGGGTCACCACGAACGACTCGACGGCAGCGGCTACCCGCGGGGCAAGCGCGACCTTCCACCCGGTGCTCGATTGCTCGCGGCCGCCGATGTTTTCGCGGCCTGCACCGAAGCGCGGCCCTATCGCCCCGCCGCCCGGCCCGAGGAAGCCGCTGCCCAACTGGCGGCCGAGGTCGCGGCGGGCCGACTGGACGGCGATGCCTGTGCCGCCGTCGTCCGTGCCGCCGCGGACGACACCACCATCCCCGCTGTCCACGGCCTGTCCGAGGCCGAGACCGACATCCTCCGGCTGAGGGCCCGCGGCCGCTGCGGCCGGGAGATCGCCGCGGAACTGCTGTTGCCCGAGCGCGCCGTCACCCACCATCTGGCCGAAATCCGCTCCAAGACCGGCCGCCACACCCGGGCGGGCGCGGCCGTCTTCGCGATGACCCACCAGATCCTCCCCGGCTGAATCGCTCGCGCACGGATACGTCCGCGCACCCGCGACGACCTGTGCTGAGCTGCGCCGGGCCCGCGAAACCGCACCTCACAGGCGTGTGCGGGCGGAAGCTAGCGCATTGTTACGTCTTGTCATTCAAGTGCCATGTGGGTGTCACCGGTAGGCCAGCGAAAGCGCGCATCCTTTAGAGGGACCCGGCATTGGGGCGATGCCTCCACCACCACACCATCGGAGGTGCACGATGCACAGCTTGTCGATCGACCGCGGCGTACGGCGGTCCGTTCCGAATGCGCTGGGAGCCTGCCATGTTCGTGCGTGACCATCTGCCACGACGCTCGCACGGCGTCGTACGGCCGCTGCCGGATCAGCGCGAACTGGTCGCCGCCTTCGGCGGGCACCCGAGCGAGTCAGGCGAAGACCACCCCCTGGTCGGCTGGGCCAGGACGCTGGCAGCGCTGCACCGGCAGCGCCACTCCGATCCGCTGGCCGCCGCTGGAATAGATTGCCGCCGCGCCGAACTGGTGGCCACGATCGATGCGTGGGTGGTCGACCGACTGCCCCGAAGGCGTGCGACCGACCATTTGCGCAGCGAATCCATCGGCGCCACGGTCGACCGCATGGCCGCCGCCCACGTCCACGCCAGCCATCTGCTGCACACCGCCGAGAAAGTGTCCGACACCCGGGTGCACGCAGCCTGGTACCGACTGGCGCTGCTGGCCGACGAATGGACCGACCTGATCACCGGCGGCGTCCGCGAAACGGTCCGCGGCAGGAGACCGGCATAGGCGTTCGGCCGGAAGCCGCCGTGACTCGGCTTCCGGGTTCGCCGCTCGCCGTGGTCTCGTCTACTTCCCGATGTTGCCCGTGCTGAGGAAACCGAGCAGGTCGTGGCGGGTGATCACGCCGACGGGCTTGCCGTCCTCGACAACCATCAGCGCGTCGGTGTCGGAGAGCGCCTTCGTCGCGGCGGAGATGGGCTCGCCCGAACCGATCAGCGGGAACGAGGGGCTCATGTGCTGGGCCACCGAATCGGTCAGGTTGGCCCGGCCCTCGAAGACCGCCGACAGCAGGTCGCGCTCGGACACGCTGCCCGCGACCTCGCCCGCCATGACCGGCGGCTCGGCGCCGACCACGGGCATCTGGGAGACGCCGTACTCGCGCAGGATCTCGATCGCGTCGCGCAGCGTCTCCGACGGGTGGGTGTGCACCAGGTCCGGCAGCTCGCCGGACTTGCCGCGCAAGACGTCGCCCACGAGCGGTTCGGCCGTGCCGTCCAGCCGTTCACGCAGGAACCCGTAGGAACTCATCCACTCGTCGTTGAAGATCTTCGACAGGTAGCCGCGTCCACCGTCGGGCAGCAGCACCACGACCACCGCGTCCGGGTCGCGCCGCGCCACCTCGACGGCCGCGACGACCGCCATGCCGCAGGAACCGCCGACCAGCAAGCCTTCCTCGCGGGCGAGCCTACGGGTCATCTCGAAGGAATCCGCGTCGGAGACCGCGATGATCTCGTCCGGCACGGCGGGGTCGTAGGCCGACGGCCAGAAGTCCTCGCCGACGCCCTCGACCAGGTACGGCCGCCCGGTGCCGCCCGAGTACACCGAACCCTCCGGGTCGGCGCCGATGACCCGCACCTTCCCGCCGGAGACCTCCTTGAGGTAGCGGCCGGTGCCGGTGATGGTGCCGCCGGTGCCGACACCCGCCACGAAGTGGGTGACCTTGCCGTCGGTGTCGCGCCAGATCTCCGGGCCGGTCGTCTCGTAGTGGCTTTCCGGGCCGCCCGGGTTGGAGTACTGGTCGGGCTTCCACGCGCCGTCGATCTCACGAACCAGGCGGTCGGAGACGCTGTAGTAGCTGTTCGGGTGGTCCGGCGGCACGGCGGTCGGGCAGACCACGACATCGGCGCCGTAAGCCCGCAGCACGTTGCGCTTGTCCTCGCTGACCTTGTCCGGGCAGACGAACACGCACTTGTAGCCGCGCTGCTGCGCGACCAGGGCGAGGCCGACACCGGTGTTGCCGGACGTGGGCTCGACGATGGTGCCGCCGGGCCGCAGCTTCCCGGACCGCTCGGCGGCGTCGATCATCTTCACCGCGATCCGGTCCTTGGAGCTGCCGCCCGGGTTCAAGTATTCGATCTTGGCAGCGACCAGCCCCGCGTTCGGTCCCACGACCGAGTTCAACCGGACCAGCGGCGTGTTGCCGATGAGATCCACGACATGATCCGCGATGCGCATGGCCCCCATAGTTGCAGACGCACTAACTGTGAGTTCGCGCACGCCGTGTGCAGCGGCCGCGGACTACCGGCGAACCGGGGCCCGCGGCCTTAGGATCGCTGCCATGAGGCAGCCGAACATCGCCCGCGCCGCAATGCTTCTGGCCGGATCGGCAGTGGCCCTAGTGGTCGGATCCGGCGCTCCAGCGGAGGCGGCCACCGTCGAATTCCCGCAGGTGCCGACGCTCGCGCGCGGCGGCCTGTGCTGGACAAGCATCCGCACCTGGGCCGACACCGGCCCGGAATGGCCCGGGCGCGCCATCCTCAACGTGCGCGCGCTGCCCGTGAACGGCATCGGGCCGGGCTCCTACCCGCTGGCGCCGCTGTGCGAGGTCCGCACCACCGTGGCGTGGCGCAACGTCACCACCGGCGCGACGGGCAGCTACGACAACATCGTGGTCACCGGCATCTACGGCAGCATCCAATACGCGCTGTTCCAGGACACGGGCCCCGGCCTGGTCGAGGTCACCATCTCCACCGACGCGGCGAGCATCCCGGCCCGCGGCAGCTTCGTCGTACCGGGCTGACCTCGGCGGATCGCGACGCGCACATTTCGGGCCTGCCTTGCGGCGACCCCGCCGTCGCGGGTCCCGAGCTGACCCGAGCGGGTGTTATCCACACACGTTTGCCGACGACAGTGCGGGGTCAGAGGACCGCAGGGCAGCTGCGCCCCCTACTCAGCAGCAGCCGAAGCCAGGTCCTCGATCCTGCTGCGACGCGCTGCGCACACGCGACGGTCCGCGATCACAGAACGCTCCACGCGCACCGGATTCTCGATGGCCGACTCGGCGACCGTCCGGCTGCTGCTGATCGTCGGTGGCCTATCGCCCGACCATCCGTCGACGCACCCGCGACGCCTGGAAGCCCGCAACGGCTGCCGGTGCGCCTATGTTCGCCGCTGGTCGACTCGGCGGATTTTCGTAAAATTCCTGGCGTGAGCGCACCTCAGTTTCGCTGGCGCGCGGCCGCGCTGACCGGTGCCGCGGCCGTGCTCGCCGGTTCCGGCGCGGGGACCGCGTGGTGGGCGACCTACCGTCTGCTCATGGCGCAGGCGGGCGTCGCGCGCGGAGTGATCGGCCGGGACACCTCGAAGCCGCCGGAAGCCGACGGCATCTACACCGCGGGCTGCGCGGAGCCCGAGCCGTGGCGTGCGGGCAAGCACGCCGACCTCCATCTGATGATCTTCGGCGACTCCACCGCGGCGGGCCTCGGCTGCGCGGTGGCCGACGAGGTGCCGGGCGTGCGCCTGGCCCGAGGACTCGCCGAGGCGACCGGGCAGCGGATCCGCCTGAGCACCAAGGCGATCTCCGGCGCCACGTCCAAGGGTCTGGCCGGGCAGGTGGACGCGATGTTCGTCGCGGGCCCGCCGCCGGATGCCGCGGTCATTCTCGTCGGCGCCAACGATGTCACCAAGAAGCACTCGATCCGCGCCTCCGCGCGCAGGCTCGCCGCCGCGGTCGCCCGGTTGCGCCGCGCCGACGCGGTGGTGGTGGTCGGCACCTGCCCGAATCTCGGCACTGTGGCGGCCATTCCCCAGCCGCTGCGCACCGTCGTGCAGAACTGGAGCGTGCGGTTGGCCAAGGCGCAGCACGTGGCGACGACGGTCGCGGGCGGGCAACCCGTCCGCATGGGTTACCTGCTCGCCCCCGAGTTCCGCGCCGCGCCGGAGCTGCTGTTCGCCGCCGACGGCTTCCACCCGTCGGCGGCCGGCTACGAACTGGCCGCAGCGCAATTGCTCCCGGCGCTGCTGGAGGCACTGGGCGGGACAGGCGCTTTCGGTACTCCGCGACGGGACGTAGATTCGGTACGAACCCGTGAGTAACAACTCCGGTTCGCCAGAACCGTCCGACCCAAGGAGTCCTCATGCCTGAGGCCGTCATCGTTTCGACCGCACGCTCCCCGATCGGCCGGGCCCGCAAGGGTTCGCTGGTCGACCTGCGGCCCGACGATCTGACCACGCAGATTGTGCGGGCAGCGCTCGACAAGGTGCCTGCCCTGGACCCCGCCCAGATCGACGACCTGATCCTGGGCTGCGGCTCGCCTGGCGGTGAGCAGGGCTTCAACATCGCCCGCGTCGTCGCCGTCCAGCTGGGCTACGACTTCGTGCCGGGCACCACGGTGCACCGCTACTGCGCGTCGTCGCTGCAGACCACCCGCATGGCCTTCCACGCGATCAAGGCGGGCGAAGGCGATGTGTTCATCTCCGCGGGTGTGGAGACCGTGTCGCGCTATGTGAACGGTTCCGCCGACAGCTGGCCCAACACGCAGAACCCGCTGTTCGCCGAAGCGCAGCAGCGCACCGCGAAGACCGCGGAGGGCGGCGCGGGCATCTGGCACGACCCGCGCGAGGACGGCCTGATCCCGGACGTCTACATCGCGATGGGCCAGACCGCCGAGAACGTGGCGACCTCCACCGGCATCACCCGCGAGGACCAGGACCGCTGGGGCGTACGGTCGCAGAACCGCGCCGAGGAGGCGATCAAGAACGGTTTCTTCGAGCGCGAGATCACCCCGGTGACGCTGCCCGACGGCACCGTGGTCAGCAAGGACGACGGCCCCCGCGCCGGGGTCACCTACGAGGCAGTGTCCGCGCTGAAGCCGGTGTTCCGCCCGGACGGCACCGTCACCGCGGGCAACTGTTGTCCGCTCAACGACGGCGCCGCGGCGCTGGTCATCATGAGCGACACCAAGGCCAAGGAGCTGGGCCTGACGCCGCTGGCGCGAATCGTTTCCACCGGCGTGTCCGGTCTGTCGCCGGAGATCATGGGTCTCGGCCCGATCGAGGCGTGCAAGCGCGCGCTGGCGCTGGCGGGCAAGACCATCGACGACATCGACCTCGTCGAGATCAACGAGGCGTTCGCGGTGCAGGTCCTCGGCTCGGCGCGGGAGCTGAAGATCGATGAGGACAAGCTGAACGTCTCCGGCGGCGCGATCGCACTCGGACACCCGTTCGGCATGACCGGCGCCAGGATCACCACCACGCTGCTCAACAACCTGCAGACCTACGACAAGCAGTTCGGTCTGGAGACCATGTGCGTCGGCGGCGGCCAGGGCATGGCGATGGTCATCGAGCGTTTGAGCTGACCCGCGGACGAAAGGGCGGTCGCCGGATATCCGGCGACCGCCCTTTCGTCGTATCGGCTAGTCGTTCTGGAAGTAGCTCAGCAGCCGCAGGATCTCCACGTACAGCCACACCAGGGTGACGGTGAGGCCGAGTGCGACGCCCCAGGCCGCCCGCTCCGGAGCCTGCGCGCGGATCAGCTGATCGGCGGCGTCGAAGTCGAGCAGGAAGCTGAACGCGGCGATGGCGATGACCACCAGGCTGAACACGATCGCGAGCGGACCGCCGTCGCGCAGGCCGAGGCCGCCGTCGATGAAGAAGCTGGCGACGAGGTTGCCCAGCATCAGGACCAGGATGCCGATCATGGCGCCGACGATGATCCTGGTGAAGCGCGGCGTCACGCGGATGGCGCCGGTCTTGTAGACCACGAGCATGCCCGCGAAGACACCGAAGGTGCCCAGCACCGCCTGACCGATCAGCGCGCTACCGCCGACCCCGCCGAACTCGATATTGGTGAACATGAACGACAGGGCGCCGAGGAAAAGGCCCTCCGCGACGGCGTAGGACAACACGATCGCCGGGTTGTCCATCTTGTTCGCGAAGGTCGCGATCAGCACGAGCACCAGGCCGACCAGGCCGCCGCCGATCACGAACAGCGGCGCGAGCGAGGTGTTGGCGTTGGTGAGGCCGTAGGAGACGATCGCGGACAGCGCGAGCACCGCGAGGGTGATGCCCGTCTTCGTCACCACGTCGTCGATGGTCATCGAGCGCGTGGTGGGGGGAGCCTGCTGGTACTGGCCGTACTGCTGTGGGTATTGGCCGTACTGGTTGCCGAACTGGCCGGCGGAGGTCACGCCGGAACCGAAGCTGGCGTATCCACCGCCCTCCTGCCTTGGCAGGTTCCTGAAAACCGGATTGCTCGTGGTACGCATGTGAACGGCGTCCCTTTCTGGAGTCGTTGCCGCTGTTCATCGAGTTGCTTCACTCGATATCCAACTGCCCTGTCCAACGTTTGTCATCCGTCGCGAGTTCCCGGGGAGTCGCACAGAGCCGGACAATTCGGACTCTACCTTTGTCGTGGGTCGTGCAGACCACGCACCGACCGAGTCACGGTGAATTTCCGGTTGCGGCCCATCACTTCGGTCCGGCCCACCATCCGTTCGACTACGGCCCGATAGTTCAAATGCGAGTTGTACACCGTCCACAGCTCTCCACCCGGGCGCAACACCCGCCCGGTCTCGGCGAACATTTTGATGGCCGATCCGGTGTGCACGGCCGCGCCGATATGGAACGGCGGATTGCACAGCACCAGGTCGGCGCTGTTGTCCGCCGCCGAGGACATGGCGTCGTCGCGCACGACGCACACTCGGTCGGCGACCCCGTTCGCCTCGGTGGTGGCCCGCGCCGAGGCGACCGCGGCGGCGGATTGGTCGGTGGCGATCACCTTGATACCCGGCCGCGCCTTGGCCAGCGCGACGGCAAGGATGCCGGTGCCGCAGCCGAGATCGATGGCGTCGCGCGCGTCCGGCTTCATCAGTCTCAGGTGCTCGAGCAGGAACCTGGTGCCGATGTCCAGGCGGGCCCCGGAGAACGCCGCGCCGTGCGCGACCACGTCGAGACCGAGTTCGTCCAGCCGGTCGCGCACCGGGAACGGTCGACCGGCTACGGGCTTGGGTCCGGCCACCAGCAGGGTCCGCGACTTCTGCCTGCCGCGGCTTGCGCGCACCTCGGAGAACGACTGCGCCAGAACGTCGTTCATCGACTTGGTCAGATATTTGTCCCGCCCGCCCGCGAACACCTCGACCGCCGGATCCGCGTAGCGCGCGATCGTGTCGGCGACCTCGGCCAGACCGGCCAGCATCCGGGGCAGGCGAAGCAGGACCACCTGGGCATCACGCAGCAACTCGGGGCCGAGCGGGTGCGCGGTGTAGCGATCCGACAAGCCCACCGCGCGGGCGTTGTTCGCGAGGGCGAGTTCGCCGGTGAGCAAGTCCTGATGCACCCGGACGTCGCGCAGATCGTGTCCCGCGATAGCGCCGAGGGTCAGTGCACCATAGGCGTCACCGATGATGGCTACTTTCCCGCTATTCACAGTCGCGAGGGCGTCGGCCGCGACGTCGAGGATCAGCCGATCGGCGGCGTCGACGGCGTAGAGGTTCAGCGCCTCCACGTCCGGATACCGCCGCAACCGGCCAAGTACGTCCTCGACATTTCCCACGCCTCAAGTGTGCTAGATCGTTGCCGCATGGTCGCGCCCACCCCGCCCTATCGATTCCGCCGGATTCCCGGCACGGCGCTCCGCACGCTGAATCCGGTCAGGACAAGCGGTTTCGCGGACGCATCGGTGAATACGGCATTCGATCAACCGCCGATCCCCTCGGGCTCGACGGAGGGGCGATCCGGCGCCGGCACTCACTCCGCCGGCGACGGCAGGAGTCTCGCACACAGGACATGAACCATGGCAATCAAATAGCAATTAATCGGGCTCGGCAGACCGACCATTCGAGGTGCACGAGTGTTCGCACCTCCGCGTAGCTTGCGGCGGGCCGATGGCGAATGCGCCGCAACGCTCTCCGGTTACGCCGTCCGAGGCCTTTCGCTGAGTAGCATCGGGCCATGCGCAACAGGATGGTGCTCATGGTCGCGGTCGCGACGGCACTGCTCGCGGGCTGCGGGGACGGCGAGTCGGCACCGGGCCCACCGGCCGCGTCGAAACCCGCCACGTCGGTCGCGGTAGCGCAGGCCCCAGCCCCCGGGGACACCGCACCGAAGCAGGGCAAGCCTTCCGGCGACACCGCGCTCACGGTGACCGATGTGCGGCTGGGAAGTCAGCCCGGTTTCGATCGCGTGGTCTACGAACTCGGCGGGGCGGGCACGCCCGGTTGGATCGTCCGGTACACCGACCGGGCGGTGCAGGACGCCAGTGGCAATCCGGTGGACGTGGCGGGCCGGTCGATTCTGGAAGTACGAATCCTGGGCTCGGCTTACCCGTTCGACAGCGGCGTGACACCGTACGAGGGCCCGGACCCGGCCGTCGACGCGGCGGTCTCCGGCATCGCGGGCGTCTACCGGACGACGGTGTTCGAGGGCGTGACGCAGTCGTTCATCGGCGTACGGGCCGACCGGCCCTCCTTCACCGTCACCACGCTGCCCAACCCGACCCGATTGGTCGTCGACGTCGCGAGCTCCTAGATACCGGTACCGCCAACGGGTATATCGAGAGCGGGGGCTAGACTCGGTACTCGTGGTCGACCGCCGCGCACTTCCCGCCGCCGGGCTCGCCCAGCTCCTAGGGGTGCTGGCGTTGGTCGCCGGGGTCGTCGCGATGCATTCGGCGGTCTTCGGGTTCTCCGGCCACGCCCACGCGGCCGGCGTGCACACCCTCGCGGCCGCCTCCGACGCGGTAGCCGACGGACTCGAACGAGCTGCCGCCGCGCCCGGGTTTCCTCATCGACACGCGACACCGCAATCCTCGGGCGCCGCTCCGACCGGCCACGATCGACCTCAGGACAGGGCGCACCGCGACGACCGGCAACGCGGCCAGGAGTTATCGGGCACACCGGGCGCATCCGCACCGGTGGTCGCTTCCCGCGACTCGACTACCCCGCCAGCCGTCCGGGCAACCCCGGGCGCATCCGCACCGGCCGTCGCTTCCCGCGACTCGACTACCCCGCCAGCCGTCCGGGCAACCCCGGGCGCATCCGCACCGGCCGTCGCTTCCCGCGACTCGTCTGCGCCTCGAGCCGTCGAGGCGACCTCAGGCGCGTCATGGCACGCGACCGTCGCGGCGAAGATGTCCCACTGCGCGGGCGGCGGGTGCGACGGCGAGCACAGCGCACTGCACGGCTGTGTGTTCATCTTGGCCGCCTCCATCGCGTTGGCCGCGTTGGTGCTGCTCCGCCGATTGGCGTTCGATCGCCCCGGCGGCGGTGCGGCACGACCGCGGCACTGGCGGGCGCGGCGTGCACGACCGCCGCCGTGGACCGTGCTCACCTTGGCCGAACTGGCGATTCTGCGGATCTGACAACTCCGTCGCCGCCGTGTGTCCGAACCACGGTGGCGGCGCAGTCCACTCCGTCCTCAGACTTCGCACTTCGCAAGGAGCGACCCCATGTTCATCACTCGCACCCGATCGGCCCTCGTTCTCGCCGCGGCGGCCGCGGTGAGCCTCGCCGGATGCGGCGACGCCGACACCGGGCACACCACCGAGCACGGCACCTCGACCACCACCGCGGCCGTCACGACCGCGCCCGCCCGTGCGGCGCACAACGACGCGGACGTGATGTTCCTCCAGATGATGTATCCGCATCACGCCCAAGCCGTCGAAATGGCGCGGCTGGTGCCGACGCACACCGACAACCAGCAGCTGCGTGCGCTCGCCACGCAGGTGGAGCAAGCACAGGCGCCGGAGATGCAGCAGATCACCACCCTCTTGCAGAGCTTCGGCAAACCGGCGCCCACCCCGAGCGAGGGGCACGGCGGCCACGAGATGCCCGGCATGATGTCCGCCGAACAGATGGCGGCGCTGGACGCGGCATCGGGTCCGGACTTCGACCGTCAATGGCTGACCATGATGATCGAGCATCACGCGGGCGCGATCGCCATGGCCCAGACCGAGCTGGCCGAGGGCGAGAACGCCGACGCGAAGGCGCTCGCTCAGCGGATCATCGCCGCCCAGCAGGCCGAAATAGCGCAGATGCGAGCCATGCTCGGCCAGAGCTGAACCGCTCCCCCGCGCCGATATCGGTTGGCCATCGTTATCGGCGCGGGCTCGGCGTGGCGGGTCCCCGCGACGTACCTTCGGATTGTCCGGCTCCGTTCATCCGTCCCGGCCGGACTTCCGAGGGGAGCGAGGGACCGACCATGCGACGACTCGAACGCGCGGGCCGGCTGGTGGCCGCCACGGCCACCGCGGCGGGCGCGCTGACCATCGGCGCCTGCGCACAGCAGATCTCCGGCACGGCGGAGGTCAACCGGACCGACCTGGCCGCGTACGCCTCCGAGGTCACCTCCTCCTCGGCCGCCGCCTCGTCGGCACGGGCCGCCGCGGCCGAACGCGCCACCAAGTCGGCCTGTGACGCCTTCCTGGCCGCGAACGGCAGCTCGGTACGCGCGTTCAACGACTACATCGATGCAAGCAACACGAAAGGCCGCGGCGATCCCGATACGAACGGCAAAGCCGACGCGGCTGTCACGACGCTGCGGAACAACGGGCGCTCGGTGGACCAGAGCGTGACCAGAGAAGTGCCGTCCGGGATCGCCACCCCGCTGCGCGCCTACCGCGACGACACCAACGCCTTGGCCGACACGCTGGCCCGCCGCGCCGACACCGACACTTTGAACGCCGCGATCGACCGGTTCAACGCCACGAAGAACACCGCGCTGACCGCCTGTCAGGGGCACGGCACCCGCTGAACCGTGCCGCTCGGGCTCACGCGCGTGCCAACGGCTCGCGGCACGCGCCGCCGTTCGACCAGAGCGGTATCGCCTTCTCATCGTTGAGGAATCCCGCCGTGCGGCTGTAGCATCTGGCCGTTTACTGCCACGCGGAACGGGACGATTACATGACCAGCGGTATCCGGGATACTCGTCCACCCGCCCGGAAAGGCCGCCGCCGCAGATCCGCCGAATCGGCCACGCCGACGTTCGCCGCGCTGCTGGCCGCCGCCGCGGAGCACAATCCCGACGGCGTCGCCGTGGTCTGCGACGACAGCGAGATCACCTACCGCGACCTCGACGCGCGCTCCTCGCGGCTGGCCCGCACGCTGATCGCCGCGGGCGCGGGCCCCGAAACAGCGGTGGCGGTGGCGCTGCCGCGTTCGCTCGATTCGGTGCTCGCGGTCTGGGCGATCGCGAAGTCCGGTGCGGCGTTCGTCCCTGTGGACCCGGCACTTCCCCTGTCCCGCATCAAGTTCCAGGTCATCGACAGCGGTGCCGCGCTGGGCCTGACCCAGGCCGCCCACGCGGCGACACTACCCACCGAGGTGCGCTGGCTCGCGCTGGACGATGCCGAAGTGATCGCACAGGTGGCGGCGAATCCCGCGAGCCCGATCGCGTATTTCGAACGCCCCGTTCGACTTCGCGCCACCCACGCGGCCTACGTGATCTACACATCGGGATCGACCGGACGCCCGAAAGGCGTCGCCGTGACCCATGCCGGGCTCGCCCCGCTGTGCGCCGAACTGGCCGCGCGGCAGGCGCTGGACAAAGACGCGCGGGTGCTGCACTTCGCGTCACCGAGCTTCGACGCCTCGGTGCTGGAGTTGCTGCTCGCGATCTGCTCCGCCGCCACGCTGGTGATCGCCCCACCGACCCTGTACGGCGGCACCGCACTGGTGGAACTGCTCGCACGGCAGGCGATCACCCACGCCTTCCTCACTCCGTCCGCGCTGGCCACCATCGAGCCGACCGGACTGCCCGCCCTGCGTTCGGTCATGGTCGGCGGCGAGCCGTGCCCGCCGATGTTGCCCCGGCACTGGGCGGCCGACGGCCGTCTGTTCCAGAATGCCTACGGCCCCACGGAATCCACCATCATGGCGACGCTGAGCCCGCCGTTGTCACCGGACGCACCGGTCACCATCGGGTCGGCTGTGCCGGGTATGCGCTGCCAGGTACTCGATCACCGGTTGCGCCCGGTCGGCGTCGGCGTCGTCGGCGAGCTGTACGTGTCCGGGCCCGGGGTGGCGCGGGGGTACCACGGACGCCCGGATCTGACCGGACAGCGGTTCCTCGCCGATCCGTTCGGACCGCCCGGCTCGCGGATGTACCGCACCGGCGACCTCGTCCGGCGCACCACCTCGGGCCATCTGGACTATTTCGGCCGGGCCGACGACCAGGTCAAGGTCAGGGGTTTCCGGATCGAACTCGGCGAGATCGACGCCATCCTGTCGACACAGCCCGGCGTCCGGCTGGCCGTGACCGTCGACCGCAAGACCGCCGCGGGCGAGACCACGCTGGCCGCCTTCGTCCAACCGGAACCGGGCTATGCCCCTGACCCCGCCACGCTGGCCGACGCGCTGGCCGCGCTGCTGCCCAAGTACATGGTGCCCAACACGATCACGGTCGTGGATCGGATCCCACGCACCCCGACGGGCAAGGCCGATCGGCCCGCGCTGCGCGTGCGCGCCCTGGACGAGCCGGACTACCGGCCCGCCGTCGACCTCGGCGAGGAAACGGTCGCCGAGGTCTTCGCACGCGTGCTGCGCCGAGAGCGGTTCAGCGCGGACGCCGATTTCTTCGCGGCGGGCGGCAACTCGCTGCTGGCGACGCAGGTCGCCGCGCGCCTGAGCGAAACATGGCGGCTGCGCATCCCACCCCGGCTGGTGTTCGACCATCCGACAGTCACCACCTTGTCCAAGGCGATCCGCTCGCAGCAATTCGACACCGCACGCCCGGTGTTGCGCGCACGGACCAGGCCGGAGCGTATCCCGCTGTCGCCGGCCCAGCTGCGGTTCTGGCTGCGCAACCAGTTCGACACGACGTCCTCGGTGGACAACATCGGCTTCGCGCTGCGGCTGTCGGAGCTGGATATTCCCGCCTTGCGCGCGGCATTCGCCGACACGGTCGAGCGGCACGAGTCGCTGCGTACGAGTTATCCCGCCGACGCGAACGGACCGCGGCAACTCATCCTCGGCACCGAGCAGGTGGTAGACGATTTCGCGGTGGAGGAACTGTCCGACGACGCGGTACCCGACCGCGTCCGCGCCATCCTGCGGCACGGGTTCGACGTGTCGGCCGAGGTGCCGCTGCGCGTCCGGCTGCTGCGTACCCCCACCGAGTACGTCCTGGTCTGCGCCCTTCACCACATCTGCGCCGACGGATCCTCGCTGGCGCCGCTGGCCCGCGACGTCGCTTTGGCCTACGCCGCCCGTAGCGCGGGAGCCGCCCCGGCCTGGCTGCCACCGGATGTGCAGTACGCCGACTATGCCCTGTGGCAGCAGGATCTGCTCGGTTCCCGCGACGACCCCGATTCACCGCTGTCGCGGCAACTGGCGTACTGGACCGGCGAGCTGGCCGGTCTGCCCGACGAACTCGACCTGCCCGCCGACCGGCCGCGCCCGCCGGTGGCCACACTGCGCGGCTCGGCCACTCAGCGGACGGTGCCCGCGACCTTGCACCGCGACCTGCTCACCGTCGCGCGCGCCCACCGATCGACGCTGTTCATGGTGATGCGCTCGGCGCTCGCCGTGCTGCTGGCCCGCCTGTCCGGAAGCTACGACATCGCGATCGGCGTGCCGATGACCAACCGGGCCGAGCCCGCGCTCGCGGATGTCGTCGGCATGTTCGTCAACACCACCGTCTCCCGGACCAGGATCGAGCCCGCGGAGAGTTTCACCGCTCTGCTGCACCGCACCCGGGAACGGGATCTGGTCAACTTCGCGCACTCCGAGGTGCCGTTCGAGCACGTGGTCGACGCCGTCGATCCGACCCGATCACCCGGACGCCACCCGCTCTACCAGGTCGGCTTCGCCTTCCAGAATTTCACGCAGGCCACCTTGGACCTGTCCGGGCCCAGCGTGTCGTTCCTCGACGTGGACGCCGACACGGCGAAAACCGATCTGCACATCGGCGTGGTCGACATCCGCGACGACGACGGCGAGCCCGGCGAGATCATCATCCGATTCGGTTACAGCACAGACCTGTTCGACGAGCACACGGTGCAGCGCTTCCTCGACGGCTACATCCGAACCCTGCTGCGGGTCGCGGCCGAGCCCGACGCCGTGGTCGGCGACATCGACATCATGGACCCGGTCGAGCACAAACGCATCCGCTCCTGGGGCGCCGGAGCCGAGCACGACGTGCGGGCCGAGCCGCTCACCGCCGCGACGGCGCGGCAGGCCGCGGCGACGCCGGACGCGATCGCGGTGGTCTGCGGATCCGAGACGCTCACTTACGCGCGACTGCTCGAACGATCCGCGCGGCTGGCTCGCTGGCTGATCGAACGAGGCGTGGGTGCGGAGACCGTCGTCGCGGTGGCGATGCGGCGGTCGATCCAGCAGGTCGTCGCGCTGCACGCGATCGTGGCGGCGGGCGCGGCCTGGGTGCCGATCGACCCGGGACACCCGGCCGAGCGCATCCGGTACGTGCTCGAATCGGCGGCGCCCCGGTGCGTGCTGACCACCGCGGCGGACGGTTTCACCGCGGCCGAGGCTTACGACATCGACACCCTGGACCTCGACCGCTTCGGCGCGGAACCCGTGCTCGACGCCGAGCGCCGGACACCGTGGCACGCCGACCACCCCGCCTATCTCATCTACACCTCCGGGTCGACCGGCCGCCCCAAGGGCGTGGCGATCAGCCATCGGGCGATCGTGCACCAGCTCGCTTGGATGCAGGCGGAATACGCTGTCGACGCCACCGACGTCTATCTGCACAAAACTCCCGCGACCTTCGACGTGTCCCTGTGGGGCTACTTCCTGCCGCTGCGCGCGGGCGCGCGGATGGTGCTGGCCGGACCGGACGAGCATCGCGACCCGGCGGCGCTGTCCCGGCTGATCGCCGAGCACCGGGTGACGCTCACCGATTTCGTTCCCGCGATGCTCACGGTATTCGCCCAGCAGGCAACGGCGGACGAACTGTCCTCGCTACGAGCTGTTTTCGTCATCGGAGAGGCGCTGCCGCCGGAAACCGCGCGTGCCTTCGCGAACGTGACCACGGCCGAGTTGCACAACCTGTACGGACCTACCGAGGCCGCGGTGAGTATCACGCGACACGCGGTCTCGGCCGCCGATCGCACCGCGGCCGGCGTTCCCATCGGTGTGCCGGAATGGAATTCGCGCTGCCACGTGCTGGACGACCGGTTGCGGCCGGTTCCGGTGGGAGTGGCGGGCGAGCTCTACCTCGGTGGCATTCAGCTGGCCCGCGGTTACCATGGCGCGCCGGGTCTGACCGCGGCCCGGTTCGTCGCCGATCCGCTGCACCCGGGCGAACGGATGTACCGGACCGGTGACCTCGTGCGCTGGCACCGCATCGGTACCCTGGACTATCTGGGCCGCACGGATTTCCAGGTCAAGGTCCGCGGCCACCGCATCGAACTCGGTGAGATCGAAGCGGCTTTGCTGGCCGACCCTGCGGTGGGCCGGGCCGCGGTGGCGGTCAAGGGCTCCGATGCCGGTGACCGGCTGGTCGGCTACGTCGTCGCGGCGCCGGGGGCCACGGTCGACCCGGATGTCGTGCGTCAGTCGGTCGCTCGCGTGCTGCCCGGTTACATGGTGCCGTCGGCGGTGCTGGCGCTCGACGCGTTGCCGGTGAACACCAGCGGGAAGCTCGACCGCGCCGCGCTACCCCAGCCGGTATTCGCCGCACGCACCGGTGCGCAGCCCGGCACCGCACTGGAGCGCGCGGTCGCGGACGTCTTCGCCGACGTGCTCGGCGTGTCCCCGATCGGGGTGGCCGACGACTTCTTCGAACTCGGCGGGTCGTCACTACTCGCGTTCACATTGCACCAGCGGCTGTCGGAGCGGCTCCGCCGCGACGTGCCGATGTCGGCGATCCTCGCGACCCCGACCGTCGGCGGCCTCGCGGCGCGACTAGCGGGCGGGTCCGCCCCCACCGCGGCGACGCCCGAACGCGACGCCGTGCTGGAGCCGGAGATCGGCATCGGCGGATGCGAGCCCGCGCACACCGGTCCGCCACAGGAGATCCTGCTGACCGGCGCGACCGGCTTTCTCGGCGTACACCTGCTGCAAGCCCTGCTGGATCGCACCGAGGCGAGGGTGTGGTGCGTGGTGCGCGCCGCCGACGCCGAGGAAGGCATCGACCGAATCCTCGGTGCGCTGAGCCACTACCGGCTCTCCGGAACCACCGCCGCGGAGCGGATCGTCGTCGTCGCGGGCGATCTCACCGCACCGCGCCTCGGCCTCGACCCGGCCGATTACGACCGATTGGCCGACAGCATCGACGTGATCTATCACAACGGCGCGCGCGTCAATCACGTCGATCCTTATGCCCGGCTACGGCAGGCCAACGTCGAGGGCACCCGCGAGTTGTTGCGGCTGGCGACGGCGCGGCGGGTCAAGCCGTTCCACCTGGTCTCCACCATGGGCGCGGCCGTCGCCGCGACGCCGGATTCGCCGGTGGTCACCGAGGACATCCGCCTACCCGCGGGGCAGGTGTCCGGCAACGGCTACCTCGCCTCCAAATGGGCCGCCGAGGAACTGGTCCGCCAAGCAGGCGAACGTGGTGTGCCCATCGCCATCTACCGTCCGAGCACCATCTGCGGTTGCCCGGACATCGGCGTCAACAGCCCGCAGGATTCGCTGTGGAACATGGTGCGAGCCGCCGCGATGCTCGGCATGGCGCCCGACGTGGGCGAGGCGACCGTTTCCTTGGTTCCGGTGAGCTATGTGGCGGGCGCGATCGTGGAGATCTCGGCTCGTCCGCGCTCGGAAACCGTCTATCACCTGGTCAATCGGGCCCCGGTAGCGGTCGGGGAGATCCTCGCCAGTCTGCGCGCGCACGGTTTGCCGGTGGCGACGATGCCGGAGGACACGGTGCGCGCGGGCCTGGCCAGGGAAGCGCGGCGGCGCGACGCGCTCGGCGACGATTCGCTGGTGCGCGCGGCCCTGCTGAGCCACGACTTCGCCGGACTCGCCGGTCACCTCGACTGGGCCGACGAACACACCCGCGCCGCGCTCGCGGACACCGGCATGGCCTGCCCGGAGATCGACCGTGCGGTAGTGGACACCTTCGTCCGGGAGTTCATCGAGTCGGGTTTCCTGCCCCGGGATTGACGCTCCTCAGTACCCCGGCGGCACGGTGGCCCGTTCGGCGGGCGGTGCGGCGTGCCTGCGGGCCCGCACCTGCTCCAGCACGATCAGGCCCACCCCGATCAGCAGGAAGACGACCGTGATGATCGCGGCCACGACCGAGAGCCTGCCGAACCCCCAGCCGGCGAGCACCGCCGCGGTTATCGCACCCGCCGCGGCGACCAGCAGCAACCCGTACCCCGGCCAGTTCCTGGTGTCGGCCATCGTCGCTCCCGGCGGCGGCGCGGAGTCGCGCGCGATATCCGGGGCGTCATCGATCGGAGGGATCTCCCATGGGCCGTCGTCCGCTGTCACTGGTCGTTCCTCCCGCCGCGATACCGGCCGTTGTTCCGGTATCTGATGCGAAGAGGGTGCCCGGATCCTCTCCACCGAAACGCTAGCGGCGATCCGCCCCGGGTTCAGTTGTAGGACTTGGTTACTCCGTCGAGCAGGTGCTCCAGGGTGTCGTAGGTCGGGGTGGCGACGACGTCCAGCAGGTCCGGGGCCACCGGGACGTTGCGTTCGGCGACGACCTTCGCGAACTGGGCGCCGTCGTTGGTGCGGAAGCCGTGCTCGGCGGCCAGGCGCTGCAATTCCGGGTCGGTGGACAGCAGGCGCCCGAGCCGGTCACCCGCCGCGCCGAACGGCACCAGCGTGTGCCGGGACAACACCGTCGGTGACGGGTACAGCAGCGTCATCTCGGGTTTGATCTGGCCGCGCACGGTCGCCTCGACGTACTGCGCCTCGTAGATCCAGGCCATCGGCGTCGGGCCCATACCCGTGGCGAGGTAGTTGTTGAACGGGCCCTCGGTGGTGTTCTCGGTGTAACCCTGGCCCACGAAAAGCCGCGACACCGCGGGGAGGACGGCCTGCTCGGCGTTCTGCCCCTGCACGATCGTGTTGTTGTTCGCGACGTAGCTCGCCGCGGCCAGATACATGGCCGCGGAGTTGGAGCTGCGCGGGTCGGTGGTGGAGATCAGGATGTTCTTGCGCACCGGGTAGGCGGTGTTGTCGGGCAGTTCGTCCCAGCGGGTGCCGTTGCGCACCAGCTCGAGGTAGCGGCGCAGGTCGAGCGTCGGCACCTGGCCGGGGCGCACCGCTCCCGCCCGGGTGAGCAGCTCGGTGATCGGCGCGAACGTCGCGACGGCCATCGGCGAGGAGAACGGCGTGTATTTCGCGGTCACGTTGCGCTGCCGCTGGATTCGCTCGGCGGCCGGTTCGCTGGACGGGAAGGCGAAATCGAATTTCGTGAGATCGATGGACGTGGCGATCTGCCGCGAACCGGCGGGCTCGACCTCGACGCGCACGCCGTTGCGCGCCAGCGCGTCGATCACCTTGGGGTCGGAGAAGAACGGCATCTTCTCCGAGCCGACCACACCGTGGACGACCGTGAGCGCCGCGGCGGGCGCGGGAGCGGCGGCGGGCGCCTCCGGAGCGGGTTGCCGCACGGCGAGAACCACGGCGATCACCGTCAGAACGACGACGGCGCCCACGGCGTACGGTGCGAAACGCTTCTTGGACGACAAAAGCTCACGGATCTCCGACAGTTTCCCGGGAGCGGCGGCGGGGGCCTGCGGCGACTTGTCCATCGGGACCGTGGTGGGTTGCACTTCCGCCTCGGGAGACTTCTCCAATTCCCGCCGCACCAACCGCTCGATCAGAATCGGGACGAACTGCCGCACCGGGCGGCCCTCGAATTTCCGCCGCGCCGCACCGACGGCGCTCTCGATATGGTCCGGAGAATAAGTCTCGGTGTAGTTTTCGACCAGCCGCTCCGTCATCTGACGGATCGCCTGTTCCTCGCGGACGGTATCGACAACCACCACAATCTCCTCGGCGTCGGGGGTAACGCGGCAGCGTCTCCGGCCTGCACCGCGCCGGCCAACACTAGCCCCATCCCTCCACCGCCGACATCCGGAACGGCTTCCCTCCGGTGAACGATTTCGACTGCGCCGGTGCGCATCCCACGTCGCCATGCACACCCGTCCGCCCAGCTCACAGGCCCGCGAACCACGCGAGCGCGGCACACACGACAGCCCGCCGACGCCACGTCCGGGCTCGAACCCGCCATGCAGAATTCAATGGGCAATATCCGAGCCGCCACCACGTGTTGTACTCCCGTTTCCCACCGCCATTGGGCCGGGCGGGCATCGACGCCGCGTTCGTCGTGCGGTCGGCTCCGCAGCACATCGACGGCACCGAAGTTACTTTCTGGTAGCACAGAGCGAGAGCTGACGATATCGTCAGCATGTTGCCGTCGAAAAGGAGCGTTATGTCTCGCGTCGCTGTGGTCACCGGTGCGTCGTCCGGAATCGGGAAGGCTACGGCCGCCGCGCTGGCCGGGCGGGGGTATCGGGTGATCGGCACCAGCCGCAATCCCGACGCCATCGGTTCGGACGCCGTGCTGCCCGAGGTCGAGTACCGCGCGCTCGACCTCACCGATCCGGCTTCGATCGAGGCCTTCGCCGCCGGTCTGGACCACGTCGACGTGCTCGTGAACAATGCGGGCGAGAGCCAGGCGGGACCGCTGGCCGAGTTGCCCACCGACGCCGTCGAGCGACTGTTCCAGCTGAATGTGCTCGGCCCGATCGCCCTGACCAAGGCGGTGCTGCCCGGCATGCGGGATCGCCGCTACGGGCGCGTCGTCATGGTCGGGTCGATGCTCGCCAGCTTCCCCATGCCCTACCGCTCCTCCTATGTCGCCACCAAGGCGGCGCTGCGCGGCTTCGCGGTCGCCGCCCGCTTCGAGGAATCCCCCTTCGGCGTCTGGATCACCGCCGTCGAGCCCGGCCAGATCGACACCGGACTCCGCGAACGCCGCACCAAGTACCTCACCGACGGCTCCCCCCACACCGCCGATTTCACGACCTTCATGGCGAAACTCGACGAAAACCAGTCCAAGGGCATCACCCCAGAAAAGGTCGCCACCACGATCGTCAAAGCGATCGAAGCCCCGCGCCCCCAACCCCTCTACGCCGTAGGCAGCAACGCCCCCGCCCTCTTCATCCTCCGCCGCCTTCTCCCCCGCACCGCCATGGAACGCATCATCGCCCGCGCCCACGGACTCTCACGCTGACAGGTTGCGGGCCGGGTGGCCCGCAACTCACCGCCGTTACAGCTACGTCATGTCGCGATCGCCCACTGCCCGTGCCGTGCAGCCGGTAGCACCGATCACGAAGCCACAGGGCTTGCCGATCTGCAATATCCATGGTGGCGCTCACAGTTGTACGCCGAGCCACGAGGCAAACCCGGTGAGGCTGTTGGTCTGTCTGCGCTGCGCTGCCGCGATGCCATACACCGTTTCACGGACCGACGGGTGCAATCGGGTCTGTTGCGGAGCGACGCGGCGGGCACGGTTCAGGGCGTCGAGCGCCTGGTCCGGCTTGCCGATCATCAGCCACGCGCGGCTCACGTCCTGCCAGTGGTGCCCCGCTCGAGGCGGTGCAATTTTGCCAGGAAGCAGAAGAGCTGAGCCTTCGTGCGCTGCTTTGCCGGGGTCACCCGCTTCGAGCGCGACGGCAACGGAGTGGATACCGACGTTCGCAGGGCCGAACAGGGTGCCGTACAGGTCGGATTCACCGCGCATTGCCGGAGCAAGACGCCGCGCATGATCGATGTGCTCTGCGGCGATATCGGAACGGGAACTCCGCGCGGCCACGATCGCGCCGCACAGGTGCCCATAGCCGCGCACCGCATTGGATGCTTCGTCGTCACCTTCGATCTCGTCGAGCGCACTCTCTACCAACCGAAGGCCGGTGTCGTTGGAGTCGTGGTACATGAGAATTCGCGCGCGTTTGATTTTGGCTTGAGCCGCGTAGCGAGGATCGTCCGCCGATGCCGCAGCCCATTCGAGCCGATCGAGTGCGGTCGGTGCCAGATGTATGAATCCGAATCGCCTGCATAGCCGTTCAGTAGTCACGTAGGCGGCACACAACAGCGAGAACACCGCTCCACGCTCTCCGTGGGCAGCGTTATGCAGTGCTCCATACAGTCGTCGCAGCAAGTCCGGCATACGTGCAAGCGCGACCCGACCCTTGTCGTTCCGATACGCGAGGTCCACCGCGGCCATCTCTGCGGCGAGTGCCGCGAGCGAGGGCGGCTCGACAGGGCGCACGTACGCACCCTCGGCGAGCACGGCGCGTAATTCGGCCAGCCCCTCCAGCGGCCCGTCCTTCTCGATGAGGTCGCGGTACGGGATGCCGGTCAGCCGTTCGGGTTCCACGCGCAGTACCCGCGCGGCGGCGGCCAGAAACGCCGGGCTTGCTGGTTCGCGTCCCTGCTCGACCGCCTTGACCATGGCCAGGCTGTAGTTGGCGCGGTCGGCCAGTTGGCGCTGGCTCAGGCCCGCGAGTTTCCGCTCGGCCGCGATCGCCTGTCCGGCATGTGTCGAAAGGCTCATACCTCCAGGGTAAAAGGCTATTCCAGACCTAGCCCTTGGAAGCATGAACATTTAAGAGGCTTTTCGTCAACACCCGGTATCGGGGTGATGGCGATCGACCCCTCGATACCGGGTGTAACCAAACGGAATCAGGAGGGGCTAGTGACGGACCAACAGGGGCCAAGGCAGGCTGTAGCTCTGCTCCACAGTGACCACGATCCAACCGAGTTCGAAGCGCTGGTGCAGCGGCACAGGCTGAGAATCGTCTACACCGTGCACACAGACGCGCAAGCCGCGTTGGCGGCGCTGATCGCAGTCCAGTACGCGCTGGAGCACATGGCCGACGCGGTGGTTGTCCCTCACCTCGGCATACTGAGACCCGATACGCCTTGGTGGGCCGTCACCGAGATGGCCGACCTGATCACCGGCACGCGGGAATACCCGCTGGGTTCGGCGCTGCGCACAGTAGTGGGGTGGGCACCCTGATCGCGCTGGGTTTCATCGTCGCTATCGGTCTGCCGCTGGTCGTACTGGCACTCGTCATACTGTGGCCCGAGCACATTCCCCAGGACCGCACGGTGGACGCAATACGCCAGCGCATCGAAGGGGAGATCCACTCGCAGAACGAGCTCTGATCCGCCTGCGTGTCGAACGGGCTAGTGGCAACGTGCGTCCGGCCCGCCACACGACGCCGACGACGCAGGGCAGGAGGCGCGGCTCGGACACTAAGAGTCTGCGAATCAGTGGAACCGGTCGGCGTTGCGATGCGTCATATCCAGTGTCACCACATTTCTCCGCAGTGCACAGCGCGCAGCGAACGCCGAAAGTGGCGACGTCTCAACATATTTCTCGGGGTGGAAAACTATGAAGATTCATAAGTCTATTGTGGCGACACTCACCGTAGGCGCGTTTGCGGTGGCGGGAATGATCACGAACCCGGCCGCAGCGGCCGCCGGGTCGGGGGCGTGTGCCGGGAACTTCCATGTGATCAGGGCCGTGAACGGGTACATCGAATGGGGAGTGACGTCCCAGTGCACCGGTGATGACTGGCATCCGCACAAGGTCACCGTCCAGCTCGAGACGCAGGTCGGCGACTCGTGGGTACAGGTGTTACGCAGGAGCAACCCCGCTTTCGATGAAGGGAAGCAGGTGGTTGTCATGCAGTATCACAACGATCGCTGCCGGACGAACACCACCAACAGATACCGGGCGAAGGGCTGGATCAGCGCCGGTAAGCACGCAACTTCCGGGACCTCAGAGGTGGCCTCGCTGCCCTGCGGCGATGTTGAGGGTGGGTGATAACGCGGCTAGTGCGACGCGACCGGGTGATCGCCGTTCGGTCAGCCGGTCGCCGCAATTGCCGGGGAAGCCGACGCACAGCAGAAGCAGCCTGCGCGGCACTGTTACGTTGATCTAGGGGCGATCGCAGGGCCCGAACAGATCGTTCCGCCTCCGCCAACGCGATCCAGAGGAGCACAGCCGACGATGTCACCGAGCGAGCGCACTACCGATCGTGTACTGGCCGTGTGGGCGCCCCCGGAATTCGTGTCCGACGGCAGCAACGGAATTCTGAGTTGGGTCGGACCAGCGTTGCGTACGCCCACCGGGTTGCGGCTGTCCCTCGCGGCGGAAGTGGTCGGCGATGCCGCGCCGTCGTTGCGGAGTTACCAGGTCGGGGTGTCGGCACTGGCCAACGGTGTGGCCACCGACGTGGGCTGGGGAAGCAGCTCGTCCGACACCCACGCCGGCACGACCTTCACATTGCCCGACCTCGGCCCGGATACGACACCGCTCGATATCGAGCTGACCATCGACGACGTCACCACCGACGGTCCCTGGGTGAGGCGACTGTCTCGGCCGAACGACATCGTCTACTCAGCGCCGCTGGGCGATCCACGGGGCCGATTGGCCATGCTGACGAATCCAGCTTTCGTAACCGACGAGGATGGTCCGATCGAGGCCTGGATCGGACCGATCACGCTCGATCCCAACGGCATCGAGTTCCTCTACACCGCAACCGCGCTCGACGAACGCGCACCATCCATCTGGGACTACGAGGTCGATGCCGTCCTGCGCGCCAACTTCGGAACCTCGGAGGTGGTGGCCGGCGAATCGACCTCGGCGACACGAACGATCAGAACCTTCCAGGCCCCGATCCCGGACGACATCGCAGACACGCCCTGGGACTTCGAGCTGACCCTTACCGACCACACGGCAGGACTCACCTGGTCGACCGAATTCTCGTGGAATGGACCGATGTCCTAGCGCTCGCACTGCCAGCTCCCTGGTACAGGTCGGCACAGTAGCTCGACCCGAGGACTGCAGACGGAGGGCGTCCGCATGGGTGCGAAGGGCAGCGAGAGAAGCGATCGACCTTCGGCTCAGTAAGTGCCCCCAGTCGGACTCGAACCGACACTTGGCGGATTTTAAGTCCGCTGCCTCTGCCAATTGGGCTATAGGGGCGTCCGGGACAGCGTACCGAGTCGTACGGCTGTACCGGAATTCCGACAATTTGTCGGGGTGGCGGGGCGTCGGCCGTGGCCGGGTGCCGGACGGCGCGGTCGGGTGACCGGTGCCGGTGGCGGTTGTTCGCAGCCCGGGTTGGCAGGCGTCCCAGAGAACTAGATCGGTGGCGGCGGGCTGGTGTTAGCGTCCGCGCGTCATCTCGGCGTGTCGGATGTTCGCGGCGGAGTGTCAGCGCCGGGGTGGCAGCGGGATCCTGGCGAGGTCGGTGGCTATGTGGATCTCGCCGGAGAAGTACTTCGCCGCTTCGGCCAAGTGCTCGTCGAGGTCGCGGTAGCGCTGGGAGAAGTGGGTGAGCACCAGGGTGCGAACGCCCGCGTCGGCGGCCACCCGGGCGGCTTGGCCCGCCGTGAGATGGCCGTATTCGAGGGCCAGGTGTTCGTCGGCGTCCAGGAACGTGGCTTCGATGACGAGCATGTCGACGTCGGCGGCCAGCTCCCCGATTCCGGGGCACAGCCGGGTGTCCATCACGAAGGCGAAGTTCTGACCGGAGCGCGGTTCGCTGATCTCCGCCAAAGTGATCGTGCGCCCCTCGAATTCGACACTGCCGCGCGTTTGCAGTTCGGAGATGATCGGGCCGCGCAATCCCAGGGCGCGCAAGCGGTCCGGCAGAATCCGCCGGCCGGCCGGCTCGCTGAGCCGATAGCCGAAGGTGTCCACCGGATGGGAGAGCCGCACCGCCGTCACCGTGAACGCCGCCTCGGGCAGGTCGACGGGACCTGGGGCGAGGATCGGGCGAGGCCGCAGCTCGGCGCGGTGATAGTACGACGTCGCGTTGACCAGGCGCTCGTAGTACGCCGCGCCGGACGCCGGGAAGCAGACGTCGACCGGATGCGGCACGCGGTCGAGGTTGATCCGCTGCACCACTCCGGCCAGCCCGAGACTGTGGTCGCCGTGGAAATGGGTGATGGCGATCCGGGTGAGCCCGGTGACGCTCACACCGGCATAGGTCATCTGCCGTTGCGTGCCCTCACCGGGATCGAACAGGATCGCCTCGTCGTCCCACCGGAGCAGGTACCCGTTGTGGTTTCGCTGTTTCGTCGGCACCTGACTAGCGGTCCCGAGAACAACCAACTCACGCTGCGACACGGCGTCAGGCTATCCGCCGCCACCCCACACCCGAACTCCGGCCGCGTCCTAGGTGACGGATGCCTTCCGGAGCACGGAGTTGTGCCGGGAGTAGGCGAAGTAGACGACGAACCCGATCACCATCCACACCAGGAACCGCAGCCAGGTCTCCACCGAGAGATTCAGCATCAGCCACACGCACGCCAGCACCGCCAGGATGGGGATCAGCGGTACCAGCGGAACCCGGAATCCACGCGGCAGGTCCGGACGCGTGCGCCGCAGGATGAGCACGCCGACCGACACCAGCACGAACGCGAACAGCGTCCCGATGTTGACCATCTCCTCCAGCGTGCCGAAATCCACGAACCCGGCCAGCAGCGCACACGCCACGCCGACGATGACGGTGACCCGCACCGGCGTGCCGTTCTTACCGGTGTGCGAGAGCTTGCGCGGCATCAGCCCGTCACGCGACATCGCGAACAGCACCCGGGTCTGCCCGAGATACATCACCATGACCACCGTGGTGAGCCCGGCGAGGGCGCCGATCGAGATGATGTTCTTCGCCCAGGTCACCCCGTGGATGCCGAACGCCGTGGCCAGTGTCGCGTCGCCATGGGACAACTCGGTGTAGGGCACCATGCCGGTGAGCACGAGCGACACCGCGACGTACAGGATCGTCACGATGAGCAGCGAGCCCAGGATGCCGCGGGGCACCGCCTTCTGCGGGTTGCGGGTCTCCTCCGCCGTCGTGGCGACGACGTCGAAGCCGATGAACGCGAAGAACACCAGGCTGGCCGCGGCGAGCAGGCCGTACCAGCCGAAGTTGCTGTGCCCGGCGCCGGTCAGGAAGGAGAACAGCGACTGCCGCAGCCCCTCGCCCCGCTCACCGGGCTGCGACGGCGGGATGTAGGGCGAGAGGTTCGAGGACTTGAAGTACGTGAGGCCGACGACCAGCACCAGCGCGATCACGCCCAGCTTGATGGCGACGGCGACCGCCGACACCCGCGAGGACACCTTGGTCCCGGTCGCGAGCAGCACGCCGAGCACCGTGATGAGCAGCACCGCGCCCCAGTCGAAGTTCACCGGGCCGAAGTGCGCGATCGGAGACGTGGTGCCGAGCACCTCGCCGAGGTATTGCGACCAACCCTTGGCCACCACCGCCACGGCGAGCGCGAACTCCAGGATCAGGTCCCAGCCGATGATCCAGGCGACGAGCTCGCCGAAGGTGGCGTAGGAGTAGGTGTAGGCACTGCCCGCCACCGGCACCGTGGAGGCGAACTCGGCGTAGCAGAGCGCGGTCAGTCCGCAGGCGATCGCGGCGAACACGAAGGCCAGCGAGACGGACGGACCCGCGACGGTGCCCGCGGTGCGCGCGGTGAGGGTGAAGATGCCCGCGCCGACCACGACGGCCACGCCGAAGACGGTGAGGTCCCAGGCGGTCAAATCCTTGCGTAGCTTCGAGTCGGGTTCGTCGGTGTCGCGGATCGACTGTTCGACGGACTTGGTGCGGAACAGACCGCCCCACCGAGACGAGACATCACCCGCCGAATCGGCTTGTGGCCCGGGTTTCGTCACGCGTTCTCCTTAATTCGTGCCAATTGCTTGTGTTCTGTACCCAGACGGCGAGTCAATGCACGCCTGCCATGAATTTGCTGATCCATGGTGCGATGGCGGCGACGATCAGCCCCGCACACACCATGACCGTCCCGGTGATACCGAAATAGGCGAACTCGTGACCTGGGTCATAGAACCGAGCCAAACTACCCGACACCGACGTGCCGAGACCAACCGAGAAAAAAATACAATGCCATTGTCTGAGCCCGGAAAGCCTCCGGGGCGAGTCGAGTGCACGGCCGGCGCGATGTGCCCGGCCATGACCACGACGCCGCCGTAGAAGAGGGTGAGTTCCATCCCGGGCAAACGGTCGGCGATCCAGCCGCCCAGGACGGTGGGCAGAGAGACCAGGCCGCCGACGTAGGCGCCGACGATGCCCACGGCCGTGTCCTTGCCCAGGCCCAGACCGCCGTCGGTCGCCGAGTAGTGCAGGTAGTGCCCGAGGATGGTGACCATCCCGTAGAACGAGAAGCGCTCCCAGAGTTCGACGCCGAACAAGTTGGCCAGCCCGATCGGGTGGCCGAACACGGTTCGTGTCCCCACTGGTTCCCGCGATGTTTTCGCTTCGACCATGCTCCGAAGATCGCATCTCGAAGCGCGCCGGGGAGGATTCGTTTGTTCTGTTCAGGCGGGCCGCGGAACCTGGACGCGGCCGGTGGTTTGCCCCCGCACCTATCGGGCACCCCGCAATCGACAGGCAAACCGGCCCGCACCCAGAAAGCGTTGAGCTGATGGTCCACGTGGAAATCACCGTGCCGACTACACCGGAGCAGGTTTTCTCCGTCCTGGCCGACGGATGGCTGTTCGCCGCCTGGGTCGTCGGCGCCACGCACATTCGCGACGTCGACGACGAATGGCCCGGCGTCGGCGCGTCGCTGCACTACAGCGCGGGCGTATGGCCGTTCACCGTGAGCGACACCACGGAGGTCGTGTCGGTGGATCCGCCGCACATGCTCGAACTAGAGGCCAAGCTCTCGCCGTTCGGCGCCGCGTGGATCCGGCTGGAACTCGTCGAGACCGCGACCGACGAGACCCAGATCCGGATGTACGAGCACGCCGAACGCGGGTTGGGCCGGCTCATGCCCAACGCGCTGCAAGAACTCCTGCTGGTGCCGCGGAACATGGAATCGCTCTCCCGGCTCGCCGATATCGCCATCGGCAAGGCGCGCCGTGCGGGTCACGCCGGAATCGGAGTCCGCGCCGGAACCGAGACGCACGCCGAGGTGAAGCTGAACGGACACGTCCCACAGACCTGACCGCGGCCACGCCGAGCCGGATCAGGCGATCGACAGTGCGATGCCGTCGAGGATGTCGTGCTCACTGACGATCAGCTCGGAAATACCCGCGCGCCGGGACAACTCCTCCGCCAGTACTTCGGTGATGACCGCGCCGCCGCCGATCACGTCGACCCGGCCGGGGTGCATCGGCCCCAGCGCTGCGCGCTCATCGTGGTCCATGGCGATCAGCCGGTCGCAGACCTGATGCACCTGCTCCGAGGTCAAACGAGTGAGATGCACCCGCCCCGAGTCGTATTCGGGGAGATCGAGCGCGACCGCGGCGAGCGTGGTCATCGTGCCCGCCACGCCGACCCAGGTGTGCGCCCCTTCCACCGGGACGTGCGTGAACGCTTCGGTCAACCGCTCGGTGGCGAAGGCGCGGGCGGCGGCGATCTCCTCGGCGGTCGGCGGGTTGCCCGCCAGACACCGTTCGGTGATCCGGACGCAGCCGATGTCGGCGGAGAACGCGGCGCGCACCCCCGCGCTGTCCCCGAACACCAGCTCGGTGGAACCGCCGCCCAGGTCGACGACGACGAATGGACCCGCCGCGCTGGACAATTCGCCGATGGCGCCGGCGAACGACAGGCGCGCCTCCTCGTCGCCGGTGATCACCTCGGCTTCCGCGCCCGCGACCACCGCGCCGAGTTCGGCACGCGCCATGGCGAAGAAATCCTCCCGGTTGGCGGCGTCCCGGGTGGCGGACGTCGCCACCATCCGCACCCGGCCGACGCCCGCCTCGCGCATCAGCGCGACGTAGTCGGCCAGGGCGGCGCGGGTGCGTTCGATCGCCTCCGGCGCCAGCGAGCCGGTCGCGTCGACGCCTTGGCCGAGGCGGACGATGCGCATCTCGCGGTGCACGTCGGCCAACCGCCCGTCGTCGAGCACGTCGGCGATCAGCAGTCGGATGGAGTTCGTGCCGCAATCCACGGCGGCTACCCGGTCACTCATCACTGTGCTCCAGTCTCTCGCGCGCTACTCGGCCGGGACGCGGGCCAGTCGGCCGGAATCGCGGTGCCGCGCAAGCCGTGTTCGGCGGCCAGCGCCACCGACTCGTCGCCGAGCGGATTCACGCCCGGCCCCTTGGCCAATGCGTGGGCGATCAGCACGTGCAGGCACTTGACCCGCTCGGGCATCCCGCCGCCGGTGAAATCCGTGCCGAGCGATTCGATTTCGTCGCGTTCGGCCAGATAGCTCTCGTGCGCGGCGCGGTAGGCGGCGGCCAGCTCCTCGTCCGCGGCGAGCCGCTCGGTCATCTCCCGCATCACGCCGGCCGATTCCTGCCTGCTCGCCTCCGCGGTGAGCCGGGGATCGGTGAGGTAGTAGAGGGTCGGGAAGGGGGTGCCGTCCGGCAACCGGGGCGCGGTCTTCACAACGGCCGGGATCCCGTCCGGGGTGCGGTAGGCGATGGCGAGCACGCCGCGCGGCGCACGGCCCAGCTGCTCGGCGATGATCGCGAGATCCTGGTCGGTGGGTGCGGTCACCTATGTCCTTCCGGTGCTCGAGGTGGTGGCGCGGCGGCCTAGGGCGTCGGCTGCGGCTCGGAGATGCTGCGCCACAAATCGGTGTACCAAGGCTGGGGGTCCCTGGCTCTGGTGGGCGCGGGCGGCGGCGCGGGCGCCTCGATGCCGGGCACCTGCACGATATACGGCGTCTCGCCTGGCATCACCAGACGCAGGCGGTCCCGCGCCTCGCTGCGGATGTAGGCCGGATCCTGTTGCTGCGCACGACGATCCCGCAGCCGGGCCAGATCCGTCTCGAGTTCCTCGCGCTGCTGCGCCAGCTGCGCCGCCTCCGCGCGCTGGGTGAAATACGTGCGCATCGGCACGGCGAGGGTGAGCGCGAGCCCGCACACCACCATCGCGAGGATCACCGCCTTGCCGGTGGAGAGGCCGAGAAACGTGTGGTCGTGCCTGTCGCCGGCCGAACCAGTCTTGCGCGGTTTCGGCTTCTCCGCGGGCTCCGATCGCCTGCGACCGCGCTTGGCGGCGGAGTCGGCCGGGCGCGATCCGGCGGCACGCGACGTGCGGCGGTCCCCGCGTCCGGCCGGACTGGTCCCACGCGCACGTCGCTCCGTCATCTCACGCCTCGGTCTCTACTTCGCGGTACTCCCGGGGTTCGTGCCCCAGCTCAGCCTTCGAACGCGAAGCGGGGGAACGCGACGTCCCCCGCGTAGCGCGCCGAATCACCGAGCGCGTCCTCGATGCGCAGCAGCTGGTTGTACTTGGCGACCCGCTCGCTGCGCGCCGGGGCGCCGGTCTTGATCTGGCCGCTGCCCACCGCGACGGCGAGGTCGGCGATGGTGGTGTCCTCGGTCTCGCCGGAACGGTGCGACATCATCGTCTTGTAGCCGTTGCGATGCGCCAGCTCCACCGCGTCCAGGGTCTCGGTGAGGGTGCCGATCTGGTTCACCTTGACCAGCAGCGCGTTGGCGGCGCCCTTGGCGATGCCCTCCTCCAGGCGCTCCGGGTTGGTGACGAACAGGTCGTCGCCGACGAGCTGGATCTTCTCGCCGATCTGGTCGGTCAGGGTCACCCAGCCGTTCCAGTCGTCCTCCGACAGCGGGTCCTCGATGGACACCAGCGGGTAGGCCGCGATCAACTCGGCGTAGAACTGCGCCATCTCCTCGGCCGAACGCACCACACCTTCGAACTTGTAGCCGCTGCCGGAGGTGAAGAACTCGGTGGCGGCCACGTCCAGCGCCAGCGCCACGTCGCTGCCCAGCTTCAGGCCGGTCTTGGCGATGGCCTCGCTGATCAGGTCGAGCGCCGCCTTGGTGCCCGCCACGTCGGGCGCGAAACCGCCTTCGTCACCGAGGCCGGTGGACAGGCCCTTGGCCTTCAGCACCGACTTCAGCGCGTGGTAGACCTCCGCGCCCCAGCGCAGCGACTCCTTGAAGGTGGGCGCGCCGATCGGGGCGACCATGAATTCCTGCACGTCGACGCCCGTGTCGGCGTGCGCGCCGCCGTTGAGGATGTTCATCATCGGGACGGGCAGCACGTGCGCGTTCGGGCCGCCGAGGTAGCGGAACAGTTCGAGGCCGGAGGACTCGGCGGCGGCGCGGGCCACCGCCAGCGAGACACCGAGCAGGGCGTTGGCGCCGAGCCGGGACTTGTCCTGGGTGCCGTCGAGGTCGAGCAGCACCTGGTCGACGGTGCGCTGCTCCACGGCGTCCAGGCCGATGACGGCGGGCGCGATCTCGTCGAGCACGCCCTCGACCGCCTTGCGCACGCCCTTGCCGCCGTAGCGCTCGCCGCCGTCGCGCAGTTCGACGGCCTCGTGCTCGCCGGTGGACGCGCCGGAGGGCACAGCCGCCCGGGTCAGGGTGCCGTCGTCGAGAGCGATCTCGACCTCGACGGTGGGGTTACCGCGCGAATCGAGGATCTCGCGAGCTCCGACCTGTTCGATGATGGCCACGAAAAAGACACTCCTTCGGCTGCTGACACGGTATGTCTCACGGGATGGGCCGTGCGCTGCGAGCCTATCGTCCCGGCGGCGAGGCGGGTAACCGGCACTCCGGCGACCGGGAGATCACACCCGGCGGCCGATGCTGTAGCTCGCGGCCCGGTCGCGCACGGTCAACAGGTAGCTGTGCGACTGGTTGTAGGTGAGCAACGCCCGCTGCCAGCCGTGCTCGGAGGTGAGGTCGCCGCCGCTGGCGCACAGATACCTGGCTGCGGTGAGCGCGGCGTCATCGATGTTCTGCGGATCCGCGACGCCGTCTCCGTTTGCGTCGACGCCCCAGCGCTTCCAGGTCTCCGGGATGAACTGCAGCGGGCCGACGGCGCGATCGTGCTCCGGATCGCCGTCGAGCACGCCGCCGTCGGTGTCCCGCACCAACGCGACGCCCGGCGAGCCGTCCAGCGGGACTCCGATGATCGGCGGGCGGACCGAGCCGTCCGCGCCGAGCTGCGCCCCGCGATGGGTGCCGTGCTTGCTCTCCACGCTCGCGATGCCCGCGAGCGTCGTCCACGCGATGCCGCAGTCGGGACGGGCCCTGGTCATCACGGCCGCCGCGTAGCCGTACGCCTCCAGCGCGATCGGCGGTATGCCGAGCCCATCGGCCTGCTCATCGGCCCAGCCGCGCAACTGGACGGCCGTGCGACCGGGAGCGTCCAGGTCGATCACGGGCAGCGGGGCGCCCGGGCCGGGCGGGATGCCCTCTGGGATCGGGGTGCGGTCGGTCCCGCAACCGGCGAGCCCGAGGAGCACCACGATGGCGGCCGAGACGCCGGTCTTTCGCAACACCCTTCCATCATCCAGATGCCGGCGCGGGTCCGCGGCAAGCCGGTGACCGAGCGCACTGCGTGTCGAAAGCGCGTATGACCCGCACGGTCGCCGTGTCAGACCAGCAGTTCGCTGGTCGCGCTGTGCGTCGGCGCGGTGAGCACCGTTCCGGTGTCCCCGGATTCGACGACGCAACCCTGGTCGAGGACGATCAGCCGGGGACAGTATCCGGCGACCAAGGCCATGTCGTGTGTGATGACCAGCAAGGCGGTGTCACGTTCGGACCGGATCCGATCCAGCAGCGCCATGATCGCCGCCGCGGTGGTGTGGTCCAGCGCCGAAGTGATCTCGTCGCACAGGAGCACGGCGGGTTCGGCGGCGAGGGCGCGGGCCAGCGCGACTCGTTGCCGCTGGCCGCCGGACAGTTCGTGCGGATAGCGGGCGGCCAGGTCGGCGGAAAGCTCGACGGCGGCAAGAATTTCCTCGATCCGCCACGCGAGATCCCGGCGTGCGACCCGCCCGATCCGCCGCAAAGGGCGGCCGAGCGTTTGCGCCACGGTGCGGCGCGGGTTGAGCGCGGACCGGGGGTTTTGAGTGACCAATTGAATGCCGCCCGCGCCATGGTGAATTCGCCGGTTCGCCCCAACGGCGATCGGGTCGCCACGCAGTTCGAGCGATCCGGTCGCCGAATGGTGCAGCCCCGCGAGCACGCGAGCCAAGGTGGTCTTGCCCGCGCCCGACGCGCCCACCACCGCGAGCGCCGAGCCCGCCTTCAGCGCGAGGTCGATGTCGGCGAGCACCCGGTGTCCGTCGATCGAGGCGCTGATGTTCTCGGCGCGCAGCACGACGTCGGGCGGTCGGTTGTCCGTCGAGACGGCCGAAGGCTTGTGACAGTTGCGCGCTCGCTCTCCGGTCGAGGCGACGTCCGGCGGAGGGAGAGCACTTCGCCGTTCGGCACGCACCTGTGTACCGCCCGACGGAGACGGAGGCGGGGACGCCGGACGGACCGCGCCGAGTTCGACGATGTCGTCGGCGATCGAGTGCACGAGAGCGGTGTCGTGCCCGGACAGCAAGATCGCCGCCGAACGCTCGCGGGCGAGTGCCGCCAGCTGCCCGGCGATATCGGTGCGCAGTGCGCCGTGCAGCCCGGCCAGCGGCTCGTCCAGCACCAGCACGCCGGTCCGGCGGATCAGCGCCCTGGCGAGGGCGACGCGACGCTGCTGACCGCCGGACAATTCACCGGGGCGGCGTCGAAGGTAGTCCGGCGACAGACCGACCAGCGCGAGCGTGTCGATCAGGGTGGACTCGGGCGCGCGCGGCGCGACCTCGCGTAACAGGGCGCGCACGCGCAGCAGCGGGTTCAGCGCCGACCCGGGATCCTGCCCGACGTAAGCGATATGCTGACGTCGGAAGCGTTGCAGCGCAACGCGATCGAGCGCCAGCACATCGTGTCCGGCAACCGATGCCGAGCCCGTCGTGCGCGCCGCCGCGGACGGGAGTTGCCCGAGCAGTGCGCGCATCACCGTGGTCTTGCCCGACCCGGACGGGCCGGTGAGCGCCGTGACCGTGCCCGCCGGTATCCGGAAAGTCGCGGGTCCGGCCAATTCTCGCCCGTCCGGACCCAGCACGGTCAGGCCGTCGACCGCGACGAGATCGGCCCGCACCTGCCCGGCGTCATCCGCCTCGGCCGTCCGACGCGCGCTCGTCGTGACGTTCACGTTCATTCCCGCTCCCCTCGCCCGAACGCCGACACCGCCAGGTTCACGCTCACCGCGACGATCGCGATCGCGAGGCTCGGAGCGAGCACGGCCCAGGGGTTGAGCAGCATGCCGGAGGCGTTCTCGCGCACCATGACCGCCCAGTTGCTCGCACCGAGCGTCGTGGGCAACTGGAGGAAGGACGCCGTGCTCACCAGATAGACCGCCGCCACGAAACGCAGCCCGAGCTGAGTCGTCGACACCGCGCGCAGGTTCGGGATCACTTCCCGGAATACCAGGTGCCCGAGCGACTCACCGGCGGCTCGCGCGCTCTCTACATATCCGGACGCCGCGACCCCAGCGGCGGCGGCCGTGAAGATCCGCGCGCAATAGGGAACGCCGAACAGCAGCGCCAGGACGATCAGTCCCAGGGTTCCCGCGTCGGGCCACGAGGTCAGCACGAGCAGAATCCCCAGCACCGCGGGTAGCAGGATGAACAAGTCGGTGCCGAGTTCGATCCACTGGCCGATCCGCGGGCGCAGCGCCGCGACCGCGCCGAGGACACACGACAGTCCGGTCACCGACACCGCGATCACCGCGGCCACCAGCAGCAATCCCCAACCGCCATAGAGCAACTGGCTGAGCACGTCGCGGCCGAGCCGGTCGGTGCCCAACGGCGCGCAGGCAGCGGGATCGCCGAACGGGATGCCGATCGCTTCCTCCGCCGGGTGCGGCGCCAGCGTCGGTCCCAGCGCCGCCGCCAGCGTGACCAGCAGAGCGGGCGCGACGGCCAGCCACCCGAGCCGCCACCGCGCCGGGCGCGCGATCTTCGCGGGAGCCGTCATCGCCGCCCCCGCAACGACCAGGCGCGGATGCCGTCGGCGGCGGCGAGCACGACCATGATGAGCACCCCGGACAACGCGACCACCGCGGCCACCACCGAAGTGTCCCGATCGGCCACCGAACCGGCCAGGACCGCCCCTAGACCGGGATAGTTGAACACGGTCTCCACCACCAGAGCACCGCCGAGCAGCATCCCGACCGTGGTGGCGAAGCTGGCGACTATCGTCGGCAACGCGAACGGCAGCACGTGCCGCGCCAGCACCGCACGGCCCGAAAGCCCATCCAGCACAGCGCTTTCCACGTGCGGAGCCAGCGCGGCGTCGGACAAGGCGGCGCGCACCACCCTGGTGTTCCATCCGATCTGGGGCAACGCGAGCGCGAGCACCGGCAACACCAGCATCTCCGGTCCGGCCGGCATCCCCGACCGGCCGGTGATGGTCACGGCGGGCAGCCAGCCCAGCGCCAGCGCGAACACCAGGATCAGCACCGTGGCGATCACGAATTCGGGAACGGCCACCGCGGTGGTCGTCGTCGGCTGCAAGACGCGCGCGGCCACGCTGCCCGGACGCGTCGCCCACCACGCGCCGAGCGCGAGCGACGCGAGCACGGTCACCGCGAGGGCGATACCGCCGAGCAGCAGCGTCGGCGGGAACTTGTCGACGAGCAGGTCGTCGACCGGCCGTCCGCGCGCGGTACGTCCGAAATCGCCGGTCACGACGCCCGCGATCCAGTTCCAGAACCGCACCGCCAGGGGACGGTCCAGTCCGAGTTCGTGTTCTTTGGCGGCGATCTGCTCGGGCGTGGCCTCCCGGCCGAGGACGGCGCGGGCGGCGTCGCCCGGCAGCAGGTCCACGGCGACGAAGACGCAGGCCAGCAGCGTCACCAGCAGGATGACGCGCCGGAGCAGCAGTCGCGCGAACAGCATCACCCGGCCAGCCAGGCCTTCTCCAGCTGGACCCTGGCGAACCCGCCGAGCGTGGGCAGGTCGCGCACCCGGGAGGCGGCGATGTCGATGCCGTCGGCCATGCCCCAGACCAGGTAGCCGCCGCGCTCGTACTGGATGCGCTGCAACTCCTGATTCGCCTGCCGGTACTCCGCGTCGGTGCGCGCGGCGAGCGCTTTCGCGGTCGCGGCGTCGAATTCGGCGTCCGCGAAACCGGTTTCGTTGCGGTTCGATCCGCTCGAAAGCAATTTGCTCGCGAAGAAGAGGGTGGAGTCGTTGGTGCCCCAGGAGATCGTGTACAGCGGCGCCTTCAACCAGGTCTGGTCGTAGAAGGCGTTCGGCTCCTGGGTGACCACGTCCAGCCGGACACCGATCTCGGCGAGCTGGGTGGCGATCACCTTCGCCGATTCCACCTCACCGGGCGCCTCGGCCTTGGTGACGAAGGGGTAGCTGCGCCCGGTGTCGAATTTCGCCTCGCGCAACAGCGCTTTCGCGCGATCGAGGTCGCGGGTGCGCTGGGCGAGGGAGGTGTCGTAGAGCGGATCGGCCGTGCCGAGAATGTCGTTGGCCACCGTTCCGTATCCGGAATGCACCTGGTTGACCAAGGCTTTGCGGTCGATGCCGAGCCGTAGGGCGGTGCGCACCCGTGCGTCGGCGAACGGGCCGTCGGAGCTGCGCATGGCGACACCGACCACCGTATCGTTCGGTCGGCGCACGACGGCCAGATCGCCGCGTCCCTCGGCGGTGCGGCCCGCGATGGCGCCGACGTTGGAGGCCAGGTCGATCTGCCCGCCGAGCACCGCGTTGCCCAGCGCGGTCACGCTTTCGAACATGGTTACCTCGATGGCGTCCAGCGGCGGCGGCCCGCCGTGCCACCGCTCGTTGCGCACCAGCCGGGCGTTGCCGCCCTGATAGGACTCCAACCGGAACGGTCCGCTGCCCACGGCCTTGGTGAAATCGGTGGTGTCCTTTTTGACCGTGAACGTCATCAGCCGCACCAGCAGCGGCAGTTGGGTATTCGGTTCGGGCACGGCCAGCACCACCCGGTTCGGCCCGTCGGCGGAGATGTCCTCCACGGCCACCGGCATCTTCGACGCGCCACCGACCGTGCGCAGCCTGCGCAGCGACCACACGACATCTTCGGACGTCACCGGTGTCCCGTCGTGGAAGGTCGCGTTCTCGGCCAGGGTGAAGCTCCAGCGCCGCCGGTCGGCGTCGGGCTCCCACCGATTCGCCAGGCGGGGAACGACGTTCGGGTTGCCGCCCGGCACGGTGAGGGCGTCGTAGACCAGGGAGGTGACGAGGAAGTCGCTGTCGTTGCTGAGGTTGGCGTGCGGATCGCGTTCGATGCGCGCCGCGGTGCCGAGCGCACCGACTCGCAGCGTGCCGCCAGGTCGCGCGGGCCCGGACACGTCGGCGTCATCGGAACAAGCGGCCACCAGCAGCACAGCCCCCACGCCGAGACTCGACCGCAGCAAGTCCCTTCGATTCAAAACCATTGTGCTGCCCCTCTTCCTGAACCGAACCCACGGCGGTACCGCACACAGTGCCTCGATCAGGACAGGCTAGCCTAATGCGCGGCGCGACTCGCCGATACCGGCATCAAAACGGCAGTGCAAGGGCGCATCTCCTGCAAACCCCCGACCGAGCCCCGGCACGTCCACCGGACCGACTTCATCCGAGCCGAAGTTATGCGATTCGGCTATTTTTTGCCGACTCGTTTAGGTAAGCCTTGCTTCACTTCATACAAAGGGCTACCTTCCCATACTAATCGTGAACCCTGCTTTTCCCACTGCTGCGAAGAAGGGATACCCGGTGAAAAGCGTTCTCTCCGAACGTAAGCCGCTTCACCCCCTAGACCTCGAACGACGCGAGCTTTCCCCGGAAGCGGGCCGCGCGGTGCGCGCTGTCGCCAGAGAGATATCGGTCACGCTCGATCTCGCACTCGCCGATCCGGCGGCCGCGGCGCGCACCCTCTCGGACCCCGCGCTCATCGAACGGATCGATGCGGGCGCGGCACGGCTCCCCGCCGAAGTGCGCCACGCCATGCGCCCGCCCGCCACCCCCGCGGGCGCCACAGTCGTCGGTCGTCTTCCGCTGGTGGACAACGAATTCGGACCGACTCCGCCGAACTGGCGGGAGGCGGCGCGCTGGAGCGGAGATCCGGAGCGGCGCGCGCGTTCGTTCGAACTCGACTTGGTGATGCTGCTGCTGGCGCGGAGCGCGGGCGAGCCGTTCGGCTGGCAGGGCCAGCAGGACGGCCGATTGGTCAACAATATCGTTCCCGCGGCCGGTCAGGAACACGAACAGTCCGGCGCCAGCAGCAAAGCGCTGCTCAGCCCGCACACCGAGGACGCCTTCCATCCGGAGCGCGCCCACCTGCTGATGCTCGGTTGCCTACGTAACCCGGATCTGGTCGGCACCACCGTGTCGTCGGTGCGCCGGATCGAACTGTCCACCGCGCAACGCGAACTGCTCAGCACTCCCGCACTGCCGATCCTGCCGGATGTCTCCTACGGCGACGGTCACGAAACCTACCCGGCCGCACCGATTCCGACGCTGTGGAGCATCGCGGGCGCCGACCGGCAGACGCTGCGCTACGACCCGGCGTACACACCGCTCGACGACGCCGACCCGGAATTCCGCGCGGCATATGAACAACTCGCCGCCGAGCTCGAACGTGTCTGCGTCACCGCGTCGCTCGCCCCCGGCGAGCTGTTGCTGGTGGACAACGACGTCGCCGTGCACGGCCGAGTGCCGTTCACCGCCCGGTACGACGGCACCGACCGGTGGCTCAAGCGAGTGAACATCCGGCTTCCGGAACGCCGACGGCGGGCCGAGGAAGCCGACGAGAATGGCTACGGGCAACAAACCGTAGCCCCGTTCCGGACGGCGGCCACCCCGCCGGTTCAGAGCGGCACTCATGAGCGGGATGCAGTACGACATGATCGAGGACCCCTTGAGCACGCGTGACCGAAGCACACCCCTGCGGGTGTTGAGCCGAAGCGACCTCGCCGACGTGCCGATCACACCGGCCGCGGTGGTACGCGCCGTGGAAGAGGCGTATCTCGCCCTGGCGGCGGGCGATTCGGACAATCCGCGCAAGCTCAGCGTCGCCAACCCCGACGGCTGGTCGGTCGCCTACGCCATGCTCGGCCGGGACGGCCGCAGGCGCGTGGTGGCGATGAAGACCTCCTACAAGTTCGACCCCGGCCACGATCGCAGCACGAAGCGGTACTACACGACCATCACGCTCTACGACGACAGCACCGGCGCGCCGATCGCGATGATGGACTGCGCGCGGGTCGGCGCGTTGCGCACGCCCGCGGTGTCGGCTCTGCTGGTGCGCGAGACGATCCGGCGGGGCGCGGAGAGCGTGCTGCTGATCGGCACCGGAACCCAGGGCCGCAACGCCCTTCCGCATCTGCTCGCCGCGAACCCGCAGCTGCGCAAGCTGATGGTCTACGGCACGCACCCCGAGGGCCTGGCAGCCGTGCATCGCGTGCTCGCCGAGCACCATCCGCACGCGCTGCTCGAGACCGTCACCGATCCACGCGCCGCGGCGGCCACGGCCGATGTCGTGCTGGCCACGGCGGGCCCGGCCACCGAAGTGGCGCTCGAATCCGACGATCTGGCCCCCGGTTCGGTGGCGGTGCTGGTCGGTTACGGGCTCGCGCCGTCCGCGCTGACCGATGCCGACCGCGTGATCGCGACCAGCGCCGAGCAGATGGCGCTGACCGGCACCGACATGGCCGGACCCGACGGCACGCTGCGCACGGTGGACGCCGAGCTGCCGCAGATCCTCGATCGCCGTGCGGTCGCGCGTCGCTCCGACGACGAGCGCCTCTTCGTCTACAACAGCGGGCTGGTGCTGACCGACATCGCGGTGGCCCACGCGCTGGCGGAGCGGGCGATCGCGGAAGGCCGTGGCACGGAGGTACCGCTGTGGGACTAGCGCACGGAGGTGCACGGTGGGACTAGAACACGCGAGTGTCACCGTGGCGCCCGCGGACGAGGCGGCCACGCGCGATTCGATCAGCGCGTCACCGATGCCCGCGCATCTCGATCCGTGGGAGCGCCGCCTGTTCGCCGATCCGGACCTGCTCGGTGACCTCGCTTTCACGCTGGGCGGGCCGTTCCACGTGATGTACCCGGCGCGGGTCGGCCACAACATCCGGGCCTTCCACGGAGCTTTCGAGAGCGCCGGGGTGCAAGGTGCCATCTACTACGGCAAGAAAGCGAACAAGGCCGCGTGCGTCGCGCGAGCCTGCGCGGAACACGGTGCGGGCGTCGACGTCGCCAGCGTCGGCGAACTGACCACCGCGCTGGCACAAGGCGTGCGCGGTGCCGAGCTCATGGTGACCGGACCGGCGAAGGCGGACGACCTGCTGTGGCTGGCCGCCCGGCACGGTGCGCTGATCGCCGTGGACGATCTCGGCGAGCTCGAACGGCTCGCCGCGCTGGCGCCCGCCGACGGGCCCGCGCGAGTGCTGATCCGCGTGCTGCCCGCGGCCTCGGCCAGCCGGTTCGGCATGACCTCCGGCGAAATCGAGGAAGCCCTCGCGCTGTGCGGCGCACGCGATTCGATTCGTTTGGAGGGCTTCAGTTTCCATCTGTCGGGCTACGACGCGGTGGCGCGCGCGGAACTGGCGGGCGAGCTGATCGCCCGCTGTCTGCACGCGCGCACGCTGGGGCATCCGGCCACCACCGTGTCGATCGGCGGCGGCTTCGGCGTCGACTACGTTCCGGCGGACGCGGCGACGGAGTTCACGGCGCGGGCGGGCAGGCAGTGGTTCCACTCCGGCAAGGCCTTCGATTCGTACTATCCGTACCACTTTCCGGTGCCCGGCGCGGCCATGCTCGCGCAGATCCTCGACCACGCGGATCTCGCCGGACGACTGCGCGACAACGCCGTGCGGCTGGCCGTCGAACCGGGGCGCGCGCTGCTCGCGCACGCGGGCTGCACCGTCTTTCGCGTCCAAGGCAGCAAGACCAGGCACGCGCACGGCCAGCCCTACCGGTTGCTCACCGTGGACGGCACCAGCCTCAGTCTCTCGGAGCAATGGTTCGACAGCGAGTATCTGCCCGATCCGGTGCTGTGGCCCGCGCGGCCCGGCACCGCGACGCCGACCAGCGTCGGGGCGGCCACCTGTCTGGATTCCGACATGCTGAGCTGGCGGCGGGTGCCGTTGCCTCGCCCCGCCGAGGTCGGCGATCTGCTGATCTACCCGAATACCGCCGGTTATCAGATGGATTCGAACGAGTCCGCGTTTCACGAACTGCCCATCCCACCGAAAGTCGTACTGCACGACGCACCCGGCGATCGCTTCCGCTGGACCCGCGACGGCAGCTGACCCGACTTCCCGACCAGAACCAGGAGACCTCGATGCCGCTCGTCACGCGCGTGACGGATCTGATCGGCCGCACGCCGCTGTTCGAGCTCGCGGCCACCGCGACCGGCACCCGCCTGCTGCTCAAACTGGAGCAGTTCAACCCGACCGGTGCGGCCAAGATCAGGATGGCGCGCGAAATGGTGCTCGACGCCGAGCGTCGCGGTTTGCTACGCAGTGGCGGACATATCATCGAGTCCACATCCGGCAACACCGGGCTCGGCCTCGCGGTAGTTGCCGCGGAACGTGGGTATCGCTTCACCGCAGTGGTCGACCATCACGCATGTAAGGACAAACTGCGCGCGATGCGGGCAATGGGTGCGGAACTGGTGTTCGTCGCCGACGAGGGCGACGACAACCTGGCCACCTCGGCACGGGAGGACCTGGCCGAGGCGATGGCGGCCGAACGGGACGACGCGTACTTCACCGAGCAGCACAACAACGACGCCAACGCGGTGGGCTACTACCCGGTGGCCGAGGAATTGCTCGAGGACGTCGACCGGGTCGACATCCTGCTGTCCGCCGTGGGGACCGGAGGTTCGCTGTTCGGCACCGCGACCCGGCTGCGCCAGCTCGGCTGCACGCCGCACGTCATCGGGGTCGAACCGGTCGGCTCGATCGCCTTCGGCGGGCCGGGCGGTCCGTACTGGCAGTCGGGCACCGGCACCCCGCCGGGCGCCACCATCGGCACCGCCGTGGACTATTCGCTGCTGGACGAGGGCGTGAAGGTCACCGACGTGGCGGCCTTCGCGACCGCCCGCGCGGTCGCCGCCGAACTGGGGCTGATGATCGGCGGGTCGGCGGGCGGCTCGGTGTACGCCGCGCTCACCCGGCTGGAGGAGTTCCCGCCGGGCTCCACCGTGGTCACCATCGTGTGCGACGGCGGGGAGAAGTACTTGGACACGGTGTTCGACGACGAGTGGATGAACGAGCGCGACCTGCTCGACCCCGGCACCGAACGCGAGATCGCGCTGCTGCTGCGGCGCTACACGCCCGCCGCCAGGAGCACGTTGGTGGAAGCGCGGTGAGGTCCGGTCGTTGGTACGGTGCGACGCTGCGCCCGCGCGGGACGACGCTCCCGCCCTCTGTGAAGGAGAACCGGTGATCGTGACGAGTTTCCGCGGCGACGGCGGGCGGCTCACCGCGCTCGCGACGCCGATCGCGCTGACCCAGCTCGCCCAGATCGCGGTATCCACCACGAACATCGCGCTGATGGGCACGCTCGGCGTGCGGCAGGTCGCCGCGGGCGGCCTGGCGATCGTGCTGTTCAACCAGATCCGCACCATGTGCGTCGGTTTGATCACCGGCAGCGGCAACCAGATCGCCACCGCCGTGAGCGCGGCGGGCAAACGCGGCGAATCACCGGATCCGGAGATCCGCGACCTGCTGCGCTCGAGCTTCGCGATCGCCACGATCGCCGGGTTGCTCGGCGGTGCGGTGCTGATCGGGCTCGGCTGGGCGCTGCCCTGGCTCGGCCAGGACCCGGGAGTGCTCGCCGACGCCCGCCCGCTGATGATGGCGCTCGCGCCGGGCCTGCTGCCGTGCCTGTGGTTCCAGGTGCTGCGCCAGTACACGGTCGGCATGCAGCGCCCGCAGGCGCTGCTGCTGGTGACGCTCGGCTCGGTGGTGCTGAATCTGCTGTTGGCGCTGGGCTTCATCCACGGCAAGGGCGGCCTGCCCGAACTCGGGCTCACCGGTATCGGTGTCGCGACCTCGCTGGTCTTCCTGATCACCTTCGGCGTGTTCTGGGTGATGGTGTGGCGCGACGAGGAACTCGGCCGCACCCTGCCCGGCACGCCGCTGCCGGTGCGGCTCACCACCGTGCGCGCCGAGCTGCGACTGGGCACGCCGATCGCGCTGACCTACGGCTCCGAGGCCGGCATGTTCTCGGTGCTCGCGCTGGTCATGGGCAGCATCGGCCCGGCGGCGCTGGCCGCGCACAACGTCGTCTACCAGATCATCTACATCGTGTTCCAGGTGGCGATCGGTCTCTCGCACGGTGCGTCGATCCTGGTCAGCCACGCGGTCGCGCGCGACGAGCATGCGCACGCCCGTGCACTGGCCTGGCTGGCGCTGCGGCACGCCGCGGTGATCGCCGCGGTGACGGGCGCGGTGTACGTGATGGCCCCCGATCTGGTGCTGCGCCCCTTCCTGGACTCCTCGGACGCCGACACCATCCAGGTCGCGCACACCCTGCTGCTGATCGGCATCGTGCTGCAATTCTTCGACGCCGCTCAGAACATCGGCACCGGCCTGCTGCGCGGGCTGAAGGCGACCAACGCGGGCTTCCGGCTCTCCCTGATCGGCTACTGGGGCGTAGGCCTGCCCGTAGCCCTGCTGCTGGCCTATCCGGCCGGGCTCGGCGCGGCGGGCGTCTGGTGGGGACTCACCGCGGGCCTGGCCACCACCGCGATCCTCATGCTGCGCCGCTACTTCGCGTTGCTGGACGAGAAGGACCGCGACCGCCCGCACCTGCTCCCGGAGACCCTCACGACCCAGAGCTGATCGGTCCCGATCGCGCTCCGGGCACCTCCGGGTCGTCGGACGGCTCTCGCGATCGCCGAAGCCGCATCGGCCGGGCCCCCGGCCGCACGACAAGTTGGGCTGAACCGGTCCGACGTGGTCCACGACGGACGCCTACCCCGTTCCGGGGCTGCCCCGGCACGCCACTCGCGGTGCCGAAGGGCGGCCTCGGAGCAGCTAGTCCAGCCCGGGACGGGGATGCCTCGAAACCCGCCGTGTACCGGCCCGACGGCCCGTCGCGGGGCAGCGCCCGCAGCGGCTTCGACCGGAGCTTCGACGCTCGGGAGCCGTGCTCGGACCGTGCGATCGCGAAGGTCCGGCGGACTCCGGGCCTGCCGGTGCCGGAACGTGCGATCGAGATCGTGGGCACCGACCACGGAAACTGGACTCGCGCCGACCCGGTTCGGCCATCACCGTCGGCGCTCCACGCGTGCGGGTTCTCTCGACAACGACCGTGGCGGAGGGTGTGTCGCGTAGCGTTGAAAACGTCGTCGGCCGGGCCGGGATGACGTGCGCGGCCCGGGATCGGGAGGTGCCGGATGCTGAGCGTGTTCTCCTCGCCGGGGCACTACGTGCAGGGCCGGGACGCCACCGCCGCGCTCGGGGCGGAGATGACCCGCCTCGGCATCGGCGGGCCGGTGCTCATCGTGGCGGGCTCCAGCGCTTTCCGGCTGCTGGCAAGCACCTGGGAGCGCTCGCTGACAGACGCGAAGATCGCCTATTCGATCCATCTGTCCGGTGGCGAATGCAGCCGGGCCGAGATCGCCCGGATCGCCCACGCCGTCGAGGAATCCGGCAGCACGGTCGTCCTCGGGGCGGGCGGCGGCAAGGTGCTCGACGCGGCCCGCGCGGTCGCCGACGACCTCGATCTGCCGATGATCAGTTGCCCGAGCACCGCCTCCAGCGACGCACCGTGCAGCGCGCTGTCGGTGATCTACACCGACGCGGGCGAGTTCGAGGCGTATCAGCTCGTGCGGCGGAATCCGGCGCTGGTGCTGGTGGACACCTCGGTCGTCGCGCAGGCCCCGGCCCGGCTGCTCGCCGCGGGCATGGGCGATGCCCTGGCGACCTGGTTCGAGGCGCGCACGTGCAGCGCCGCCCAGGTGCGCAACATGCGCGGCGGCGCCTCCACGCGCAGCGCCGCCGCCTTGGCCGAACTCTGCTATAGCACCCTGCTCGCCGACGGCGCGCAGGCGCTGACCGCCGTCCGCACCCGCGGCGTCACACCGGCGCTGGAGCGCGTCGTCGAGGCCAACACCTTGCTCTCCGGACTCGGCTTCGAATCGTCCGGGCTGGCCGCGGCGCACGCCGTGCACAACGGTCTGACCGCCGCCGCGCGAACGCGCCCGTTCCTGCACGGCGAGAAGGTCGCGTTCGGCACCCTCACCCAATTGGTGCTCGAGGGCGCGCCCGCGTCCGAGATCGGCACGGTGCTGGATTTCTGCGCCGAGGTGGGTTTGCCGACCACGCTGGCCGCCCTCGGGCTGCCCGAGGCCGACGACGAGACACTGGCGGCCATCGCACAGCGTGCGACCGCTCCGGGCGAGACGATCCACAACGAACCCTTCACGGTGGATGCCGCGATGGTCGTGGACGCCCTGCGCACCGCCGACGCCCTCGGTCGGTGACCAATCCCACATCCACCCGCGTTCACCCAGCGTCCGACACCGAAACCTCACCTTCCCGCAAGCGAGTCTTCATCAACCGCCGGGAAACCTGTCCGTAACCGGCGCTATCGTGGCGACGGAGCCAAGCCAATGGCGGGCAAACCGCCAGGAGGGATTCGGTCCGGTGTCCATCACCAGAGTCGCGGAGTATCCGCGTCCGGATCATGTGTTGTTCCACTTCAGCGATACACATCTCATCGCGGGCCACGACCCCCTGTACGGCGATGTCGACGCCGACCTGCGGTTACGGCAACTGCTGGACCAGGCCGCGGCGAGCGGGATCCGGCCGACCGCGATCGTGTTCACCGGCGACCTCACCGACCGGGGCGAGCCCGCCGCGTACGCCAAGCTGAAGTCGATCGTCGAACCATTCGCCAGAAGTCTGCAGGCGCCCATCGTGTGGGTCACCGGCAACCACGACGACCGCGCCGCCCTCCGCGCCCGCCTGCTCCACGAGTACCCCACCAATTCCCCGCTGGACCGGGTGCATCTGATCGACGGATTGCGCATCGTCGCCTTGGACACCTCGGTGCCCGGCCACCACTACGGGGAGATCTCCGACGACCAGCTGGAGTGGCTGCGCTCGGTCCTGGCCGAGCCCGCGCCCTTCGGCACCATCCTGGCCATGCACCACCCGCCGGTGCCGTGCGTGATCGACCTCGCCGTCACCGTGGAACTACGGGACCAGCGCCGACTGGCCGACGTGCTGGACGGCACCGACGTGCGCGCCGTCCTCGCCGGGCACCTGCACTTCTCCACCAGCGCCACGTTCGCGGGCATCCCCGTCTCGGTGGCGTCGGCCACCTGCTACAGCCAGGATCTCGGTGTGGCGCAGGGTGGCCTGCGCGGCCGGGACGGCGCGCAGGCCTTCAACTACGTGCACATCTATCCGGACACCGTGGTGCACTCGGTGGTGCCCATCGAGCGCGGTCGCACGGTGGGCGCTCCCGCCACGCCGGAGGAGGCGCGGCAACGGCTGACGGAGGAGGGCATCGTGATCCCGCCCGCCGCGCGCATCCCGCACGTCATGCGGCGCCCTGCGTCGACTCCGGAAGCGGATGACGAGGCGGTGTACTGAGCCGTTCCCACGGCGCGGGCTCGGGGTAGTAGCGGGCCAGGAACTCCGAGACGATCCGCACCCGGTCGGACTCGGCGACCTCGGGGAAACTGCCGTCGTTGAGGCAGAAGAAGTCGACGTCGCGATGACGCGCCAGCCCGTCCAGCAATGCCAGACCGTGGTAGCTGGTCGTGTCGACGTACCGCATCTTCGCCGACTCCTGGGGCACCGCGCGCCCGGTCAGCATGGCGTAGTAGTGATACAGCGAATTGGTGACCGAGATGTCGGTGGCCGCGCGGAACCGGCTCGCGCTCGTGCGCGCGAAGTCCGCGGCGAACTCCTCCTCCATCTCCAAGAGCACGCTGCGTCGCAATGGCGCGGGCGTGTGCTCCAGGTGCCGCGTGATGACATAACCGAAGCGCTCCGCCAGCAGCGCCCGGTTCACCCGGGCGGCGTTCTCGAAACCGCTGCGCCGCTCGTTGTTGCGTCCGGGCCCGATCCTGGTGTCCGCTTCGATGAATCGGCTCACGCCGCCCGGCGTGAAGAACATCGACGGACGCACCGGACGTGCGAAGAACATGTCGTCGTTGGAGTACAGGAAGTGCTCGCTGAGCCCGTCGATGTGCTGCAACTGGCATTCCACCGCGTGCGAATTGAACACCGGCAAGCCGCTGACGTCCCGGAAGTGGTCCGCCGCGGGCACCACGGTCACCTTCGGATGCGCGGTCAGCCACTCCGGCGGCGTGGAGTCGGTCGCGATGAAGATCCTGCGGATCCACGGCGCGTTCTTGTGCACCGACCGCAGGGCGTACTTCAACTCGTCGATCTGGCGGATCCTGGCGTCCGCGTCGTCGCCCTCGCCGACCACGACCTGAGCGAGCATCCCGGCGCGGCGCGCGCGGAATTCCGGATCGGAGCCGTCCACCCAGGAGAACACCAGGTCGATATCGAACCCGACGTCACCGGTCTGCGGCGCGAACATGTCCGCCAGGGTGGGCCAGGTCCGGTCGAACAGCCGCACCTGCGTGCGCTGAACGTCGGCGAGGTCGAAGACCGGGCGGGTCAGCGCGTTCGGGCGCGGGCAGGTCACCGTGTCGCCGTGGTATTCCCACAGCTCCAGCTCGACATGGTGCGCCGGGTCGTGGTCGCGCCCGAGCCGGAAGACGTTGTGCCGCAATTCGACACAGGAGAACCCCGCCGACATCGCCGCGGCGGTCACCCGGCGCACCATCAGGCGCTGCGCCGCGTCGGCCGCGAGCACGAGCCGGTGCCCGCTGTCGCGCACCAGCAGGAACGGCACCTCCGCGGCGGCCAGTTCCGCGCGCAGGTAGCCGAGATCCTCGATCATCGCGGCGGACACGGCGAGATTGCTCGCCATGGCCCGCGTGACCATTTCCACCGCCCCCGAGTCCACTGCTCCCCTGTCCGTCATGACTGCCTCCACTTCCGTCGAACCACCGGTCTGAAGATTGCGTCCGGGGCACCGCGCCGAGCGCCGATCCGTCGATGCCGGGGCATCGACGTGCGAGGACCGCGCGCCTGGCGCGGTGACATTCAGAAGTGGGGAAGGGTGCCGAAGCGCGGGTACGAATTGATCACCCGGTATGTAGACGACTGGTAGACCATTTCGTTTCACCTCACTCACGGCCGGACGCGCATGGCGTCATGGATGGAAACGCTGCACTCGTGCGGGAACGATCGAATGGCACGGGTGGCAGCTGCACGCCGGACGGTCATCGGCCGACTGGAAAGTGGTCTGCCCAGGAAACTCCGGGCACCTCTACGAATGATGCAACGCGCTCGACATTCCGTCAATCGGTGCGGCTGAACCGCACCTGTCCGTGCGCTGCCCACGGTCGTGGCACACACTGGGCAATATAATTAGGATAGGCTCACCATATCATCAGAGAAAGGGTTGTGCCGGTGCGCGTCGTCATTCTGTTCGGATCCGAGATGGGCACCGCGGAGTCCGCGGCGGACACCATCGCCGCGGAGTTGCGCGGGGCGCACGACGTCTCAGTGCACGACATGACGGACTTCGACCTCGCGGATCTGGACGTCCGCGACTTCCACGTCGTCGTGTGCTCGACCTACGGCGACGGCGAGCTGCCGACCGGCGCCGAACCCTTCGCCGACGCGCTCGACCGCGACACGCCGGATCTGCACGGGCTGCGTTTCGCCGTCTTCGGGCTCGGCGACATCGTGTACGGCGACACGTTCAACCGCGGCGGCGAGATCATCGCCGAGAAACTCGCCGCGCGCGGCGCCGTGCAGGTGGGCGAGCACGCGCGACACGACGCGTCGGCAGAGGTCCGCGTGCGCGACATGGCCAGGGAGTGGGCCGCCGCGCTCGACATTCCCGCGCTGATCTCGGCCTGACCGGCGCCGGGCACGCGCCGCTGGTCACCGAAGCGCGGTCCGGACAAAGCGCCCAGCGCCAGCGCGCAAGGCGCACAGCGCCTTAGACTGCTATCAAGCGCGGCACAGCCCGCCGCGCTCGACGATCCATGAGGTGACGAAGATGGCAGCCGGAGCGAGCCCCGCCCAACGTCAGCACAACTCGACAGATCATCCCGAGCTGGACGCGCTCCCGGAATGGCCACTGGAGACGATCGGTGTACTGGTGACCACCGACCCTGCACCGCATGCGATTCCGGTGTCCTGGCCGGTGCGGGCCGGTGACCGGCGCATCCTGATCAGCCTCAAGTACGATCGCGGTTCGCTGGCGCGGTTGCGCGAACATCCCGAGGTGGCCCTGCTGATCCTCGGTGGGGGCAACGTGGCGATGTGCGCAAGGGGCACCGCACACGTGGTCGCCGAGCAGATGCCCGACGCCGCCGACTACGTCGCCGTCCGCATCGACGTCGACGTGATCGACGACCATCGCCAGTCGGCCTTCGCGGTCGTGCAAGGCATCCAGCGCACGGTGCTCGACGACGAGAGCGAGTTGCGGGCGCTGAAGGGCCGGGTCGACACCCTGAGATCCTGGGCAGACCACCAGAACTAGATCGGCCCGGCGTTCCCGGGAGCAGAGAAAGAGGCGGCACCGGCCGTGCCGCGCGGAAGGGGATCATGAGCGTCACTCTGGCCAAAGGCGGCAATGTCTCGCTGTCGAAGCAGGCCGCGAATCTCACCAAGGTGTCGGTGGGGCTCGGCTGGGACGTGCGCACCACCACCGGCGCCGACTACGACCTCGACGCCAGTGCGCTCGCCTGCGGACCGAATCTGAAAGTGCTGTCCGATCAGCATTTCGTCTTCTACAACAACCTGCGCTCGCCCGATGGATCCATCGAGCACACCGGCGACAACCTCACCGGCGCGGGCGAGGGCGACGACGAGGTGATCAACATCGACCTCACCGCCACGCCGCCGAACATCACCAACATCTTCTTCCCGGTGTCCATCCACGACGCCGACGCACGCGGCCAGTCGTTCGGCCAGATCCGCAACGCCTTCATCCGCGTCGTCGACGCCGCCACCGGCGTCGAACTGGCCCGCTACGACCTCACCGAAGACGCCTCCACCGAAACGGCCATGATCTTCGGCGAGCTCTACCGCCACAACAACGAGTGGAAGTTCCGCGCCATCGGCCAGGGCTACGCCTCCGGGCTCGCGGGCATCGCCCGGGACTACGGCGTCAACGTCTGACGGTTCGATTCGGGTTCGCCGCGCCGGTCTTTCGGCCTCGTGCTCCATCGGCATCGAGCGCCGGAGGACCCGCGCGGCACGTTTCGCCTCCGGTCGAACTCACGGGAACCGCTTCGCGATCGCCGCGGCGATCGCTTCCGGTGCGTGTTCTTGAATGAAATGCCGCGCGTGCGGCAGCTCGACTACGTCGAGATCGCTGAAGGCGGCCCGCATTCGCGGGATACAGGCGTTCGGACGGAACACCATGTCCCGCATTCCCCACACCAACAGGGCCGGCTTGTCGCCGAGCAGGACGGGCACATCTCGGGCGAGTCGGTCCAGCAGCGGGCGTGCGGCACGAATTTCCTTGGGCGTCGCGGCGAGTCCGCGTCGGGCTTCCGCGGTGGGCTGCACCGCGCGATAGTGGTCGGCCTCGGCCGCGCTCAGCTTGCGCCCCAGTTCCGCGAGCAGGACGCGCTCGACGAGGAAATTCTGTTCGAGTATCCGCCGCTGCATCGGACGGCTGCCCATGATCACGCTGAACGCCCGATTCGCCAGCGCTTCGGTCGGCCAGAACGAGGTATTGCCCAGCACGATCCCCCGCACCCGATCAGCGCGCGCGGCGCTCGCGCCCAGACCGATGGGGCCGCCCCAGTCCTGTCCCATCAGAACGAAGCCGTCGAGCCGCAGGTGATCGATCAGTTCGCCGAGGACCGCGGTGTGCTCGGCGATCGTGTATCCGAAGCCCTCGGGACGTTCGGACAATCCGAAACCCGGATAGTCGACGGCGATACACCGGTACCGGTCGCGCAGGTCCTTCACGATGTGGCGGTAGAGGAAGCTCCAAGCCGGAGCGCCATGACAGAACAGCAGCGGCGGCCCGGCCCCCTCGTCGATGTAGTGAACCCGGCCCGCCGACGAGTCGAACCAGCGCGACTCGAAGGGGTACAGACTCTTGTCAGGAACGAAATCGATCAGCATTGGCCCCTCCCTCCGAGACAGGCTACCTCGGGTGCACCCGAGCGCGCGGTCGCCTCCACCGAGAGGCCGTCTCCGGAGCGGAAACCCCCGCGGTCGGTTGATGAAGACCGACGATTTCAGCCCAGGCTGCCGGCCGAGTGGAACGACACGAATCGCGGAGTCACCCGCAGCAGACCGGGTCGTCACAGGGGTCACCGACTTCGCTTCCGTAGGCGACCAAGTGGTGGACCGGGGCCAGGATTCGTTCGGCGGTGTCGGGGTCGAGGGGCGGTGCGGACCGGTCGCTCGGTCGTCCCCAAGTGGGCGGCGTGTCGTCGATGTCGAAACGGGGTGCGCCATTGATGAACAGTGTCCACAGCGGGTGGTCGGGAAAGCCGTTCATCCGTAGGACCCACCACTGGCCGTCGACGTGGGCGGCGACGGGGAATCTGCCGTTCCCGGTCGACTGCCATCGCGGTCGTGCGTTCAGTTCGGGGTACCGCATTCTTTCAGTTTCCCTGAATCGGACGGCCGCGCGGGAGTCCTACTCGGTTCCCTCCGGCCAGAAGGCGTGCCAATCCTCGGCGGTGAGCGGAAGACGTTCGCCGCGTTCCTTTTCCGCGCTGTCCTCCGCCGCGCGGATGGCGGTGGCGAAGGTGAGCGTCGCTTTGCGGAGGCGTTCTTCGGCGCTTTCCGGGCCACCGAGGTGCACGACGCGCAGGGCTTCTGGAACGAGGGCGGGTGGCAGGCCCGCTTTGGTGCCGCGGGAGACGATCTTCTCGGCGAGTGCCAACGCGGGCTGGGCCATGGCTATGCCGTCCAGGCAGGAACGGCGGGACTTCTCGGCGGATTTGCGTTCTTCCCAAGCGCGTTCCTGGGCGGCGATCTTCTCGGCCACCGAGGCGTCGGGATCGATCGCGGAATCCACCAGGTGCGGGCTGCGGTTGACCAGCTTGGCCACCAGCGCGGCGGCGACGTCGTCGACGGTGAATTCGCCTGCGGCCTCGGCGATCCGGGAGTGGAAGAGCACTTGCAGCAGCAGGTCGCCGAGTTCTTCCTTGATCGTCTCGGCATCGTCGTGCTGGATGGCGTCGAGCAGTTCGTAGGTCTCCTCGAGCAGGTAGGGGCGCAGCGAGTCGTGGGTCTGGGTGACCTCCCACCCACCGAAATGCCAGAGCCGGTCCATGACCTCGACCGCCCCGGCCAGCCCCGCCGCGACCACCGCGGTGTCCGTGCGCGGTGTCGCCTCCCCGTCGCGCTCCACGCCGTGAACCGCGCGATGGCGGGCGGCCCGCAGAACGGACTCGTCGCGTGTCGAGCTCATCGCGGCGCCATCTCGGCGGCGACGGTGAGGTCGACCGCTCCCTGCGCCTTCCCGTCCAACGCCAGCAACAGATCGGCGGCGAATTGCAGCAGCACGACATCGCGGACGCGCTCGGCCCCGACACTGTCCTGCACGCGCGGCAGCGGAAGTTGCACCACCCCGGACGCGGCGCGGTACCCCGCGCTCGGGTAGAGCCGCTTGAGGCGCATCTGCTTGGAATCGGGCAGGTGCAGCGGCGAGATCTTCAAGGTCGTCCCGGTGACCGCGATCTCGGTGACCTCGTACTCGCGGGCGAGCAGGCGCAGTTTGGCCACCGACACCAGACGCCCGACTTCCACCGGCAACGGGCCGTACCGGTCGACGAGTTCCTCCACGACCTGCGCGAGCGCCGAATCATCCTGCGCGGCGGCGAGTTTGCGGTATGCCTCCAGGCGCAGCCGGTCACTGGCGATGTAGTCCGGCGGAATGTGCGCGTCGACGGGCAGGTCGATGCGCACCTCCTTGACCTCCTCGGTGGTGATCGGCTTGCCGTCCGCGGCGGCGCGATACGCCTCGACGGCCTCCCCGACCAGCCGCACGTAGAGATCGAAGCCGACCCCTGCGACGTGGCCGGACTGCTCGGCGCCGAGCACGTTGCCCGCGCCGCGGATCTCCAGGTCCTTCATCGCGACCGCCATGCCCGCGCCGAGATCGGAGTTCTGCGAGATGGTGGCCAGTCGGTCGTAGGCCGTCTCGGTGAGCGGCTTCTCCGGCGGGTAGAGGAAGTAGGCGTAGCCGCGTTCCCGGCTGCGCCCGACCCGGCCGCGCAGCTGATGCAACTGCGAAAGGCCCAGCGCGTCGGCGCGTTCCACGATCAGGGTGTTGGCGTTGGAGATGTCCAGACCGGTCTCGATGATCGTGGTGCACACCAGCACGTCGTATTCGCGCTGCCAGAAGCCCTGCACGGTGGACTCCAGCGCGTCCTCGTTCATCTGGCCGTGCGCGACCGCCACCCGCGCTTCGGGCACCAGATCGCGAATCCGCTTGGCCGCCTTGTCGATCGACGACACCCGGTTGTGCACGTAGAACACCTGGCCGTCGCGCAGCAACTCGCGCCGGATCGCGGCGGTGACCTGCTTGTCGTTGTAGGCGCCCACGTAGGTGAGCACCGGGTGGCGTTCCTCCGGCGGGGTGAGGATGGTCGACATCTCGCGAATCCCCGCCAGACTCATCTCCAGGGTGCGCGGAATCGGGGTGGCCGACATGGTGAGCACGTCGACGTGCGTGCGCAGCGCCTTGATGTGCTCTTTGTGCTCGACACCGAATCGCTGTTCCTCGTCGACCACCACGAGGCCGAGGTCCTTCCAGCGCACGCCGGTCTGCAACAGCCGGTGCGTGCCAACCACGATGTCGACGCCGCCGTCGGCCATTCCCTCCAGCACCGCGCGGGCCTCGGCCGGATCGGTGAAGCGGGACAGGCCTTTCACGGTGATCGGGAAACCCGCGACGCGCTCGGTGAAGGTCTGCAGGTGCTGCTGCGCGAGCAGCGTGGTCGGCACCAGCACGACGACCTGTTTGCCGTCCTGCACCGCCTTGAACGCCGCGCGCACCGCGATCTCGGTCTTGCCGTAGCCGACGTCGCCGCAGACCACGCGGTCCATCGGGACGGCCTTCTCCATGTCCGACTTCACCTCGGCGATGGCGGTCATCTGGTCGACGGTCTCGGTGAACGCGAACGCGTCCTCCATCTCCTTCTGCCACGGCGTGTCCGGTCCGAACGCGTGACCGGGCGCGGCCTGGCGGGCGGCGTACAGCTGCACCAGCTCGCCGGCGATCTCGCGAACCGCTTTGCGCGCCTTGCGTTTGGTGTTGGCCCAGTCCGAGCCGCCGAGCTTCGACAGGCTGGGCATCTCGCCGCCGACGTAGCGGGAGAGCTGGTCGAGCGACTCCATCGGCACGAACAGCCGGTCACCGGGCTGGCCGCGTTTGCTCGGCGCGTACTCGATCACCAGATACTCGCGGCGCGCGCCGCCGACGGTGCGCTCGATCATCTCGACGAACTTGCCGATGCCGTGCTGGTCGTGCACCACCATGTCGCCCGCGCTCAACGCGAGCGGGTCGACCTGGTTGCGCCGTTTGGCGGGCATCCGCTTGGCCTCGGTCGGCGCGGTGACCCGGTTGCCGGTGAGGTCGGATTCGGCGACGACCACCAGACCGGCGCCCTCGAAGACCAAGCCGTCGTGCAGCGAGCCGCACAGCACGCCCACCACGCCCTCGTTCGGCTCCGCGCCCGCCTCCAGCGCCGCGGCGGGGACCTCCGCGTCCGCCAGCCGTTCCAGGATGCGCTGCGCCGTCCCGTGGCCCGCGACGACCACCACGGCCCTGCCGCCGGTGAGCACGTGGGCGCGCAACGAGGCGAACATGGTCGCCACCAGTTCGTCGGACCCGCGCGCGGCCGGGCCGGGCAGCACCGGCAGCACGACCTCGGAGGAATCACCGGAAGCGAGCGGGCTCAGCGTCCACCAGGGCAGGCCCTGTCGCTCGGCGCTGGCCTGGATCTCGGGCAGCGGGCGGTAGGCGGAGGCGGCCAGGTCGAGGCCGTGTCCGCCGAGCGGCGCGGCGCCGCCGAACGAGGCCGCGGTCCAGGATGCCTCCAGGAATTCCTCGCCGGTGCGTACCAGGTCGGCCGCGCGGGTGCGGATCTTCTCCGGATCGCACAGCAGTACGTGGGTTCCCTCCGGCAGCACCTCGGTGAGCAGGCGCAACTGCCCCGGTTGCAGCACCGGCAACAGCGCTTCCATGCCCTCGACCGGGATGCCCTGCGCGAGTTTCTCCAGCATCTCCACCAGCGCCGCGTCAGCCGCGTTGGCGGCGGCGACCTCGGCCGCCCGCTCGCGCACCTCGGGTGTGAGCAGCAGTTCCCGGCACGGCGGCGCGACCACGACGTCCACCGCGACGTCCGGCAGCGAGCGCTGGTCGGCGACGGAGAACGGCCGCAGTTCGGTGACCTCGTCACCCCAGAATTCCACGCGCACCGGATGGTCGGCGGTGGGCGGGAAGACGTCCAGGATGCCGCCGCGCACCGCGAACTCACCGCGCTTGCCCACCATGTCGACCCGGGTGTAAGCGAATTCCACCAGCCGCGTGAGCAATTCGTCGAAGTCCAGCTCGGCGCCGACGCGCAGCACGATCGGCTCGATCTCGCCGAGCCCACCCGCCATCGGCTGCATCAGCGACCGCACCGTGGTCACCACCACGCGCAGCGGCGCGGGGAAATGCGGGTCGCCGGGGTGGGCGATCCGGCGCAGCACCTCCAGCCTGCGCCCCACCGTGTCGGCGCCCGGCGAGAGCCGCTCGTGCGGCAGCGTCTCCCAGGACGGGAACTGCGCGACCGTGGGACCGAGCATCTCCACGAGTTCGACACTCAGGTCGTCTGCCTCCCGCCCCGTGGCCGTGACCACCACCAACGGCCGCTCGGCGGCCAACCGCGACGCGACGAACGGCCGCACCGCCGACGGCGCGACCAGCTCGACCGACGATGTGCCGATCAGCTCCGCGACGGTCCGTAGCGAGGAATCGGCACCGGCCGCGGCGGCCAGTCCCGCCAACGGGGGGCGGTGGGTGGACATCGACAACTCCTGAGCGCAGGCGACACGTTTCGAGCGGCCAACCGAGTCTAGTTAAGCGGGCATCTTGTTTTTGCAGCGCCCGCGCCGCCGCGAGGCGACTGCCGCCCCCGCCCGGTACCAGAGCGCCCATCCGCGATCTATTTCGTCGCCGACACGGCCGCCCACCCGAACACGCTCCGGCTCCTCCCGGCGAGAAGCGAGCCACAGCGAGAAGGTCCCGGCGGAGTCGTCAGCACGATTCGCGGCTACGTCATCCGGCGGAACAAGCACACCACCGACGAGCACCTACGATAGCCAGGGCGAATCGCCCGACGCACACTGCGGGGCCCTTCACCAGAGGTGCAGGAAACTCCGGACGTCATCGAAACCGTCGAGTGCCCGCCCGTCCACGTCCGACGGATCCGCCTCGGCACGCGCCGACAAGGAGCGCGCCAACGCAACGGACTCATCGCTGAGCCGCCCGAATCGCCGAGCGGTATGTCCCAGGCACAGCCCGGCCAGCCCGAGCAGCGGGCTGCCGGCCACAGCCCGGGTTCCGACCTGCACACACCAGTGCTCGACGAACTCCCGATCGTCGTCGTTCAAGGCGCTGCCAACCAGAGCATCCGCCGCCTCGAACTCGTACGCGCGGTCTCCGAGTGCCCGCTCCAACACCGCGACTACCACCTCATGCGGCAGAGCAGGAGGATTGTGGAAGCTCCGATGCGTATGCATGCCGCGAGATTATCCATCCCCCCGCAGGCCCCCGACCCATGACTCGACAGGGCGAACGTTGCCCGAAGCGAGCTCGACCACCGTCGCGCCCAGCGCACCCACAGCCACGTCTTCCGAGCGAAGCAAGACCGAGCATCCGCCGTTCGCGGCCCGGCTCGCGTTTCCACGACCGCAGCGCACGCGACGAAAGAACAGCCCGAGCCCACAGCCAGCCAGCCACCACACGCGTGCACCGGGCAGCAAGCTTCGATACCGACGCGCCCAGCGCACCGTAACCACGTCTTTCGAGCGAAGCGAGACCGAGCATGCGCCGTTCGCGGCGCCGCAGGCGCTGCCAAAAGTTACGGCACGTAGCGCCGCAAACGTCTTGCCGCGAATTCCCTGAAGTACGAGAGCTTCTCGGCCGGGACGATGGCCGGGAGCAAGAAGTACCAGGCGCGCTCCATCCGGACCGCCATCTGGTCGATGGATTCGGTGCCGACGGCGATGATGTGCACGCCCGCGGCCATCTCCTGCCACAGCAGGCCGATGACCTCGGCGTCCAGGTCGGCGATCAGGTCGCCTTGGGCGATGGCCCGTTCGGCGAGCAGCCGGTAGGTGTCGCCCCAGTTCTTGGCGATGTTGTCGCCTTGAGCGCCGCGGTAGTCGCCGATCTGGTGGGTCAGCTTCAGCATGGCGCCGACCATCGGGTCGTTCATCGATAGATCGGCGACGACGTAGGTGATGCCGATGCACGCCTCCAGCGCGGGCACTCGCGGATCGAAGAAGCCCTGACACGAGCTCGTCAACCGCTCGTTGCCCTGGTCGACCACAGCGCGCGCCAGCTCCTCCTTGGAGCCGAAGTGAAAATACAAGGCGCCCTTGGTCACATTGGACTGCGCGATGATCTCGCTCAGGCTCGCATTCGCATATCCCAAGCGCAGAAAGACATCGGCAGCGCCTGCCAGGACGGAGTCGCGGGTGATCTCCGCGCGCGCTTGCCTAGCCATCAGATCCGCCTGTCATCCCAAAACCAGCCATCCTGAAGTAGACCGACATCCCGAAGTTGACCGACTTACCGCCCGAACAGCACCCAAAGGATGGGTGAACCGTACCACCAGGCGCGCGTCCAGCAGCCAATTCGAGCATTCGGCGAGAGCCGTCGCGCAATTTGCTGGTTAACAATCCGGGTCACTCACCGGCGCCCGCGCGCCATTCCGAACTCAGTTGTGGATCGGCTTCCAGATGACTCAGCCCGTTCCAGCACAGGTTCACCAAGTGGGCCGCCACAACCTCTTTCGAGGGTTTGCGCTCGTCCAGCCACCAGGTGGCGGCGGTGGCGACCTGACCGACGAGCGCCTGCGCGTAGAGGGTGGACAGACTGGTGTCGAACCCGCGCCGCGCGAAATCTCCGGCCAGAATGTGCGCCACCTGATTGGTCGCTTCGTTGAGCAAACTGGAGTACCTGCCCTCGGCGGCGGCGGCGGGCTGATCTCGCACCAGAATTCGAAACCCGTCGGTCCGTTCTTCGATATAGGTCAGCAGCGCCAGCGCGACCTGTTCGAGCCGGATGCGCGACCGGTTCTGGGTGAGCGAGGAGGTGATCATGTCCAGCAGCATCGACATCTCCCGGTCCACGACGACCGCGTACAACCCCTCTTTGCCGCCGAAGTGTTCGTACACCACGGGTTTGGAGACCTGGGCGCGTTGCGCGATCTCCTCGATGGAGGTCGCGTCGTAACCGCGTTCGGCGAACAGCGCGCGCCCGATCTCGATCAGCTGCTGACGCCGCTGGGTGCCGGTCATCCGTGGACGGGACACTCGATGCGACTCACTCGAAGACACCCCTGCTCCTCCGCCCTTCCCGCGTTGTTGCCGGTCGTGAGTGCCTCGACGGTTCCCGCCGAGCCGACGAGCGCATGCCGGGACGGGACCGCGGGCGAGCCCGGCGATCCGCCCTCGTGCGTGCCTGGTCAGCCGTCACATCGGGGCTCCGACGCACGACATCGACATTCGCATACCACTGTCCCAGACCGGTCGGCAGTCCGCTTCTCCGGGGCGAGGGGACGCGGGGGCTCTCCGCTGTAGTCGGCGATCGAGCGGTCCTCCGCCCGAGCGCTGCCCGGCCGGAGGACAGGAGCGCTCCCGCGCTGGTCCGGCCCGAATACCAGATGCCGCGCGGGGAACAATTCGCGGGGAGGCGGGCGAGTATGCGAGGATTCATCCCGTGCCATGGCACAGCGGCGGGGGTTTCGCCAACCGCCGGTGTGGCAATCCGCCGTGGTGTAATGGCAGCACATCTGATTTTGGTTCAGAGAGTTCAGGTTCGAGTCCTGGCGGCGGAGCTCGAGAGCACGATGACTTATCGTTGGCCCGCACATCGCTGACCAAGCACGACGACGCCCAGCACGAGGACAGGCAGCCGAGGGAGATCCATGCCACAGCAGACCGCCGTCGTCGTTCTCGCAGCCGGTGCCGGGACACGAATGCGGTCGAAGACCCCCAAGGTCCTGCATTCGCTGGCCGGTCGGAGCATGCTCGCGCACGCGCTGCATGCGGCGAACGAGATCGACCCCGCGTACCTCATCACCGTGGTGGGGCACGATCGCGAACAAGTCGGCGCCGCGGTGGCCGCGGTGGCCGACGATCTCGGCCGGGAGATCACCCCGGCGATCCAGGAAGAGCAACTCGGCACGGGCCACGCGGTGCAGTGCGCGCTTGCCGCCCTGCCGGTCGGCTTCACCGGCGACGTGCTGGTCACCTCCGCCGACGTGCCGTTGCTGGACGGACACACCCTGGCCGCGCTGCTCGATGAGCACCGCAGCTACGCCGAACGCCCCGCGGTCACCGTGCTGACCTTCGTGCCGCCGGACCCGAATGGTTACGGCCGCATCGTCCGCGACGCCGAAGGCCAGCTCGCCGAGATCGTCGAACACGCCGACGCCACCCCGGAACAGGCCGCGATCACCGAGGTCAATTCCGGCGTGTACGCGTTCGACGCCGCGGTGCTGCGCACCATGATCAGCCGCCTGTCCACCGCCAACGCCCAGCACGAGCTGTACCTGACCGACGTGCTGCGCCTGGCCAGGGAGGCCGGACACCCGGTGCACGGCGCACGCCTGGTCGACGCGGCCAAGGTCACCGGCGTCAACGACCGCGTGCAGCTGGCCTCGGCGGCGCGCACGCTCAACCGCTACATCCTGGAACGCCACATGCGCGCGGGCGTCACGATCATGGATCCCGCCTCGACCTGGGTGGACGCCAGCGTGCGCATCAGCAGGGACGCCGTGATCCTGCCCGGTGTGCAACTGCTCGGCAACACCGTCGTCGGCGAGGACGCCGAGGTCGGCCCGGACAGCACGCTCACCGACGTGGTCGTCGGCGACGGGGCGAAGGTGATCCGCACCCACGGCGAGGGGGCCACCATCGGCCCGAAGGCGACCATCGGCCCGTTCGCCTACCTGCGGCCGGGCACCATCGTGGGCGACACGGGCAAGCTCGGCGCGTTCGTCGAGACCAAGAACGCCTCGATCGGCGCGCATTCGAAGGTCCCGCACCTGACCTACGTCGGCGACGCCACCATCGGCGAGCACAGCAACATCGGTGCGTCGAGCGTCTTCGTCAACTACGACGGCGTGACCAAGCACCACACCGTCGTCGGCTCGCACGTACGCACCGGCAGCGACACCATGTTCGTCGCGCCGGTGACGGTGGGTGACGGAGCCTATACGGCGGCGGGTACTGTACTGCGCAGAAACGTTCCGCCCGGAGCTCTCGCGGTGTCCGGTGGACCGCAGAAGAACATCGAGGGCTGGGTGCAGCGACACCGTCCAGGGACGGACGCGGCGCGCGCGGCGGCGGAAGCCATCGCGGCCAAGGAGATGTCGGGTCAGGCAATAGAGCAAAAGGATGGCAAACAGCAGTGACCGCGTCATGGATGGACAACCAGAAGAACCTGATGCTCTTCTCGGGACGCGCTCATCCTGAGCTGGCCGAGCAGGTCGCCAAGGAGCTCGACGTCCACGTCACGCCGCAGGTGGCACGGGACTTCGCCAACGGCGAGATCTTCGTCCGGTTCGAGGAGTCGGTGCGCGGCTCCGACGCCTTCGTCCTGCAGAGCTTCCCCGCGCCGCTGAACCAGTGGCTGATGGAGCAGCTCATCATGATCGACGCGCTCAAGCGCGGCTCGGCCAAGCGGATCACCGCGGTGCTGCCCTTCTACCCGTACGCCCGCCAGGACAAGAAGCACCGCGGCCGTGAGCCCATCTCGGCCCGTCTGGTCGCCGACCTGCTGAAGACCGCGGGCGCGAACCGGATCATCACCGTCGACCTGCACACCGACCAGATCCAGGGCTTCTTCGACGGCCCGGTCGACCACATGCACGCGCAGGTGCAGCTGGCGGAGTACGTCCGCACCAACTATAGCCTCGAGCACATCACCGTCGTCTCCCCCGACTCCGGCCGCGTGCGCGTCGCCGAGAAGTGGGCCGACTCGCTGGGCGGCTCGCCGCTGGCGTTCATCCACAAGACCCGCGACCCGCTGGTGCCCAACCAGGTCAAGTCCAACCGCGTGGTCGGCGAGGTCGAGGGCCGCACCTGCATCCTGATCGACGACATGATCGACACCGGCGGCACCATCGCGGGCGCGGTCAAGGTGCTGAAGGACGCGGGCGCCGGTGACGTGGTCATCGCCGCGACCCACGGCGTGCTGAGCGAGCCCGCCGCCGAGCGCCTCGCCAACTGCGGCGCCAAGGAGGTCGTGGTGACCAACACCCTGCCGCTGTCCGAGGAGAAGAAGTTCCCGCAGCTGACCGTGCTGTCCATCGCGCCGCTGCTGGCCCGCACGATCCGCGAGGTCTTCGAAAACGGCTCCGTGACCGGTCTTTTCAACGGAAACGCATAGAGCTCTTACCGCGAGAACGGCGGCTCGGACTACGGTCCGAGCCGCCGTTTTCGTGTCCGCGTTAGCCGCGGCGATCAGTGGGGATACTGAGGGTATGGACCGTGATCCGTTGGAGACCGAGATGGGGGACGACGACCAGGAGGACGAGATCCGCGAGTATCAGCGCAACATCGAGGATCCGCCCGACGAACTGCGCATCCGTTACCACGAGGACGAGGACGACGGCAGGCTCGGCATCGACGACGAGCTGGACCAGGAGTGGACGGCCCGCGACACCCTCGCCGCGGACGAGTCGGACGACCGGTCCGCCGAGGTGGCCGCGATCGAGATCATCGACGACGAGGATCTCTGAACCTGCTCCGTCCCCGACGCGCCTGTAGCAATCGGCTATGACGACGCGCTCACCGTGGTAGGCATAGGTTGCGTGACCGGGACGACACGAGGAGGGTGCGATGAGCACGCCGAAGGATCCGGACCACCCCGACGAGCAGCGGCCGCCGGAGTCACCGTCGAAGCCGACCGGGGAGACCTCCGGTGACGAGCCTGCCCAGCCGTCGACCGGCTCCGCCCCGGCGCAGACGCCCGGTGGACGACCCACCGAGCACGATCCCGCCGCCGCGCTACCGCCGGAGCACGAGCCGGGCCCGGCCGACCAATGGTGGCAGTCGAGCGGCTCGCCGCCCGGGGGAGCGCTGGGCGGCCAGTGGGGCGCCGAGCCCAGCGGCCAGCCCGCCGAACCCCGGCCTTGGGGCGCCAACGGCGGGGGCGAGCAGCAGTCCTGGGGCGCCGAACCCGCCGCGCCGGGGGCTCCCTCGCCGGGTTCCGGGCCACAGCCTCCCGACGAAACGACGCAGCGGTTCACGCCGGACGAGCACACGCAGTACGGTTCGGGCGGGCAACCGCCTTATCCGCCGAGCGGGCAGCCCGGTGACTTTCAGCAGCCGTATTCCCCGCAGCAGCCGTATCCGCCGACCGGGCAACCGCAGTACCCGCCAGGCGGTGGGTACGGCTACCCGACGTCCGGGCCGCAACAGCCGCAGTACGGCTACCCGTCCTATCCGCAGCAGGGGTACGAGCCCTACGCCACCCCGCCGAAGCAGCCGACCAGCCAGGTGTACTCGATCATCGGCTTCGTCTGCGCCATAACCGCGGTGCTGTTCTGCCCGATCTTGTTCGGCCCGGCCGGGATAATCCTGGGCATCATCGGGCGCAACAAGGGCGAATCGCTCGGCAAATGGGCAGCGATCGCTGCGGCCGTCGGGATGGTGATCGGCCTCATCGTGGGGTTCGTCGTGTTCGGCGGAGACATCACGACGTAGATTTTCGGTATGCGTCTATCGGGTGACATCAGCGCGGCGGGTGTGCGGGCATGACCGGATTCGCGGGTTTCCCGCTCGCCGGGCTCGACTTCTACGAAGACCTGGAGGCCGACAACTCCAAGGCGTTCTGGACCGCGCACAAGAAGATCTACGACGAGTCGGTGCTCGCGCCCATGAAGGCCCTGGTGGCCGATCTGGAGCCGGATTTCGGGACCGCCAAGATCTTCCGGCCCTACCGCGACGTGCGGTTCGCCAAGGACAAGTCGCCGTACAAGACCGCGCAGGGCGCCGTGGTGCGCGCCGCGGCGGGGGTCGGCTGGTACGTCCAGATCAATGCCGGGGGTCTGTTCGTCGGTGGCGGTTTCTACCAGGGCTCGTCCGAGCAACTCGCGCAGCTGCGGGCCACCATCGATGACGAGGTGCGCGGACCGGAACTGGTGGCGATCCTCGCGAAACTCACCGACGCGGGCTTCACCATCGGCGGCGAGAAGCTGAAGACCCGACCCAAGGGCTACGACGCCGACCACCCGCGCATCGACCTGCTGCGGCACAAGTCGATCACGTGCGGCCGGGAATTCGGCGCGCCCGCCTGGCTGGACACGCCGCGCACGGCGAAGGAAGTCCGCGCCGCCTGGGAGACGATGCGGCCGCTGGTCGAGTGGCTCGGGGCGGTGGTCGGCGGCGCCCCGTCGTGGTGAGCGCCGCCGATCGACACGTGGTCAGCGCCGCCCGGCGAGCAGCAGCGCGAAACGATCGTCCGGATCGGTCCACACGTGTCCGGTGGCGAAGCCTGCGGCGGCGAGTTCGGCTTCGAGGCCCTCGACGCGGAACTTGGCGGAGATCTCGGTGCGCATCTGTTCGCCGCGGCCGAAGCGCACGGTGAGGTCGAGATCGCCGACCGCGACGGTCATGTCCTCGCTCGCCACCAGCCGCATCTCGATCCACTCCCGTTCGGCGTCCCAGACCGCGACGTGCCGGAATTTCTCCGGCGCGAAGTCGGCGCGCAGGCGAGAGTTCAGCACGTGTAGGACGTTCCGGTTGAACTCGGCGGTGACGCCCGCCGCGTCGTCGTAGGCGGGAACGAGTACCGCCGGGTCGGTGACCAGCCCGGCCCCGAGCAGCAGTTGCTCCCCCGGCTCGAGCAAGTCGTGGATCCTGGCGAGGAACTCCGCCCGTTCCGCGGGGACGAGGTTGCCGATGGTGCCGCCGAGGAATGCGATCATCCGGCGTCCGCCGCGGGGGAGGTTGGCCAGCGTGTCGGTGAAGTCGCTGACCACACCGTGCACGGCGAGCCCAGGGAACTCGACCGCGACCTCGTCGGCGGCCGCCCGCAGCGCTGCCGACGAAACATCCTGCGGTACATACTTCTTCAACGGCCCGCGCGCGCTCAGAGCGGTGAGCAACAGGCGCGTCTTCGCCGCCGATCCGGCGCCGAGTTCGACCAGTACCTCCGCTTGGGCGGCGTCGGCGATCTCGTCGACCACCCGTTCGAGCAGAGCGCGCTCGGTGCGTGTCGGGTAGTACTCGGGCAGCTCGGTGATCCGCTCGAACAGCTCGCTGCCCTTGGCGTCGTAGAACCATTTGGGCGGCAACCATTTCGGGTTCGCGGTCAGGCCCAGCCTGGCGTCCGAGCGGAGCGCGGTGTTCAGGTCGTCTTCGGTCAGGTGGATGTCCAGCGTGACTGCGGTCATGGCACCGGCCTTTCGGGTCAGAGGAGGGGGTCGACGGACAGCGCGCCGGGCCTGGCGCTCACCAGGCTGCGGTCCGGGACCGACTGCCAGCGGGGGTCGTCGTCGAACGGTTCGGAGGACACGAGTGCGAAATCGTCGGTGACCAGCACCGACAACGAGTGGTGGCAGGTGGTCGCCCACAGTTGCGCACCGTCGGAGAGCAGGAGGTTCAGGCGTGCTTCCGGCGCCCGGTCGAGGATCGCGGAGACGAGCAGCCGCAGTGCCGCCGGAGCCGCCGACCACTCGCCGTCCGGTGCGCCGGTCGACAGCAGATCGCACAGCAGCACCCACAGCGTCGCCGCGTCGGTGGCGGATTCGGCCTCCAGCAGCCGCGCCGGAGAGAACAGGTCCTCGGCGCCGAGTCCGGCCGCGACGACCGCGAATTCGGCCGCCACGCCGGTCAGGGTGCGGCGCCAGTCCGGCACCACGCCGTTGTGGCTGAACGCCCAGCGGTCGCGGGTGAACGGCGCGCACGCGGACCGTTCGACCGGCATGCCGACCGTCGCCGAGCGCACCGCCCCGAGCACCGCGGCGGACTCCAGTTGCGGCAGCACCTCGTCAACGGCCGGGTCGGTCCAGATCGGCTCGGCGTTGCGGTAGCGGCTGGCGGTGACCGTGTCGTCCGGCGTGACGCTCCACCAGGCGACGCCGAAACCGTCGGCGTTGATGGTGCCGCCGTGACGCATGTCGCGCGGCGCCCACGCCTGGGTGCGCAGCGAATGGGAGCCGAGGGTCAACATGTCGCCCACCCGCACCGGCGGGCCGACGTAACCCAAGTGTCTACACATCCGCACCCGCCGGGGCCGACGTCGCGAGGCGCGGGCCGCTCGCCGCGGGACCGCGGCCGCACCATCGCCCGGCACGACGGGCGGCGCTCACTCCCCTTCTCCGGGCCGCAGATCCCGCGCCAGGCGGAACCCGGCGAAGATCTGGCGACGGATGGGATGGTCCCAGTTGCGGAAGGTGCCGCGGCAGGCCACCGGATCGGTGCCGAAGGAACCGCCGCGCAGCACACGGTAATCACCGCCGAAGAAGACCTCGGAGTACTCGCGGTACGGGAACGCCCGGAACCCCGGGTACGCCTCGAAACCCGAAGCGGTCCATTCCCACACGTCCCCGATCAACTGGTGCACGCCCGCGGGGGACGCGCCGGCCGGATACGCGCCCACCTCGGCGGGTTCCAGATGCCGCTGCCCGAGGTTCGCGGTGGCGACGTCGGGATCGGCGTCGCCCCAAGGGAATCGGCGCGACGCGCCGGTGGCCGGATCGAACCGGGCCGCCTTCTCCCATTCCGCTTCGGTGGGCAGGCGCTTGCCCGCCCAGTTCGCGTAGGCCTCGGCCTCGAACCAGCACACGTGCACGACCGGCTGTCGCGGCCGCAGGGGGGTCATCACGCCGAACACCCGCCGCCACCAATGCCCGGACGGATCACGCTCCCAGAACTGCGGCGCGACCAGGCCCGCCTCGACGCGATGCGCCCAGCCGCGCTCGGACCAGAGTTCGGGGCGTTCGTAGCCGCCGTCGTCGACGAAGGCCAGGTACTGCTCATTGGTGACCGGCGCGGCGTCGATCGCGAAACCGGCCACTCGCACCGGATGGGCGGGGCGCTCGTTGTCCAGCGCCCACGGGTCGGTGGAGGTGCCCATGAGGAATTCCCCTGCGGGGATCACGACTTCCGCGCCGACCGCCGCCGTCGCAGCCGGGGCGTCCGCCGCCGAGAGCACGGCGGCGCCGGTGCGCAACTGGTGGGTGGCCAGCATGGTCTCGTCGTGCTGCTGCTCGTGCTGGGCGATCATGCCGAAGGCGAATCCGTCGTCGATCAGCGGACGGCCGCGCAGATCGCTGCGCTCCAGTACGTCCAACACCTTGTCGCGTACGGTGCCGACATAGTCGCGCGCCTGGGCGGGATCGAGCAGCGGCAGCGTGGGCCGGTTCGCGCGGGCGTGTTTGAAGGCGTCGTAGAGTTCGTCGATGTCGGCGCGCACCGGGTCGCGTCCGCCGACGTCGCGCACGAGCCAGAGTTCTTCCTGATTGCCGATGTGCGCCAGATCCCAGACCAGCGGGCTCATCAGCCGGGAATGCTGGGCCACGAGTTCGGCTTCGTCGACGCAGTCGGTGAGCGTGTGGGTGCGCAGGCGGGCGCGCGTGAGAACGTCGGCGATCCGATCCCTGAGCTGTTCGGTGCCGAAGTTGTCGGTGGGGGCGGGTTGGAAAGTGGTCACGAAAAATATCTCCGGGATTCATGGGGGTCGGCGGCGGCGATTCGGCTGGCGGCGGCCCGGTGGGCCTGCGTAGCGCCAGGGCAGCGCGGCTGGTTCACGTGGCGACTCCCGGAAGCCGCGGGCTCGGGGCGTGCTCGATGTCGTCCTCGGTCGGGGTGCGACCGCGGTGACATCGTTCGGCGGCGGACTCGACGGCGCGGGCCGCCTCGTCGGTCGCGGTGTGCTCGGCCGCGAGACGCAGCAGGGCGACCGCGCCCGCCCGGATGTCCGGATCAGCCAATCCGTAGCGGGCGGCATCGACCCAGCGGCCCGCCAGCGGCGCCGCGATCGAGCTCGCCTCAGCGACCACCGACGGGCTGGACATGAGCGCGTCGAACACGTGCACGGGAATGGTCCACGCGTCACCGGGCTGCGCGTCGATGTAGCGGACCTCCAAGTGGCCGGACGCGCGTACCGGCGGGAACAGCGTGGTGAGGTGATAGTCGAGATCGCCGGTGTCGGGGCGGCGGCCTACCTCGTCGTCCAGCGCGCCGGACAGCCAGTCGGCGAAGGTGGCCCCGGGCGGCGCGGACCATCCGTCGGCGTCGCCGCATTCCGCCGCACCGTCGGGTCGGCGCACGCACAGCAGCGGCACGTCCAGCGCCCATCTGCCGTAGGCGGCCACCGGGTCGGTCCAGTCCAGCACCGGCGGACGGGTGCGCGTGTTGTCCAGCCGCAGCCAGGCCCGCATGCGCTGGGAGGCCCACGCTCCGGGCGGCGCGCCACGCAGGACGGGTGAACAGGCGAAGGCGGCAAGCAGGGCCGGGCCGACGGCATACAGGGCGGTCCACCGCGCGGTGACGTCCGCACGGTCGGCGCCCGCGTCGACGCTGACCTGGGCGGCCGCGGTGTTGCACATCATCAGCTTGCCGAACGGCCCGATGCCGCCGAAGGAGCGCTCCATCGCGCGATAGCGCGGCAGCTGAAGCAAGCGTTTGGGACGGCGGTCCGCGTCGGCGGCGACGGAAACGGGGCGGATGGACCGGGATTCGAGAAGTTCCCGCAACAGGCGGGCATCATCGCGCAGTCGATCACACAGCTGCGCGGCAGCTTCGTAGGGAGCGCTGGAGAGTTCGATCTGACCACCGGGTTCGAGAGTGACCCGGCTGCCCCCCGGCAGCGCGAGCGCCGGCGAATCAGGGGCGATGGACCGTGGTGCGTACGGTCCGAGAGCGTCCGCCAAGGCGGACAGTTGGGGGCGCGGAGCGGCCGAAGGTCCGGACGCCGAACACTCACCCTGCACCGTGAGCCATTCGAGTTCGGCGCCGATCAGCGTGGGTGGTCCGAGCTTGAAGCACACCCCGCCGATATAGGCCTCCGCCGCCGCGCGGGAGGACAGTTCTCCCTGCTCGGTGGCACAACCGGCCGACTCAGGACTCTCGAGCGTGACCGCCATGCCAACCTCCAGTGGGCGTCGGGACGTTGTCCGCTGTTCTTCGGTTATCGCCATTCGGCCCGGTGGTATTCCACTCACGGGCCGAAATTCGCGTGCGGCGATCCATCCAGCGTAGCCATGCGGACCGACAAGAAACCGACATGAAGCCGAACAATCGACCCGATAAGGTCGGCTCCATGCTGGATGACGCTCGCGTACGAGCCGACACTCCCGGATGCGTGTCCGGGCCGGAACCCGGACCCGTTTTCCTCGACAGCGCCGGCTCGTCGCTACCGCCGCGAGTCGTCACCGACACCGTTGTCGCGCATCTGCTGCGGGAAGCGGAGGTCGGAGGTTATCGCGCCGCGAACGAGCGGCTCGACGATCTCGCCGACGTCAAGACCGCGATCGGGGCGTTGATCAACGCCGAACCCGAGAGCATCGCGCTCAGCGACAGCGCCACCCGATCCTGGGCGGACTTCTTCTACTCGGTCCCGCTCGCGGCGGGCGACCGCATCCTGATCTCCGAGGCGGACTACGCCAGCAATGCCATCGCCGCCTTGCAGCGCGCCCGCGCCACGGGCGCCACGGTGGAGCGGATTCCGAGCGACGGCAGCGGGCAGATCGACCTCGACGCGCTCACCGCGCTGGTCGACGAACGGGTCAAGCTGGTTTCGATCCTGCACGCGCCGACCAACGGCGGGTTGGTGAACCCGGCCGCGGAGGCGACCAGGATCGCGCACTCGGTCGGCGCGCTGGTGCTGCTGGACGCCTGTCAGTCCGCCGGGCAGCTGCCTTTGGACGTGGCCGAGCTCGGCGTCGACGCCTTGTCTGCCACCGGACGCAAGTGGCTGCGCGGCCCGCGCGGCACCGGATTCCTGTATCTGCGGCCGGAGTTGGCGCGCTCCATGGAACCAGGCCGGCTCGACCTGCACAGCGCGGAATGGACCGGCCCGCACGACTACCGGCTCGCGCCCGACGCAGGCCGCTTCGAGTTCTGGGAGTGCGACGTCGCGGGCCGCCTCGGCCTGGGCGCCGCCGTGCGATATCTGCTCGAACTGGGCCCGGAGAACGTCTACGCCGCGATCGCGGCCCGCGCCGAGCACCTGCGCAAGGCGCTGCCGGAGATTCCCGGCGTCACCGTGCGCGATCTCGGCATCCGGCACAGCGGCATCGTGTCGTTCACCGTTGACGGCGTCGAGTCCGTCGAGGTGCGCGACCGGCTGCTGGCGCGGGACATCACCGTCACGGTCAGCCACGCGGGCTCGACCCTGCTGGACATGACCGGCCGCGGCCTGGCCTCCGTCGTGCGCGCTTCGCCGCACTGCTTCGTCGGTTTCGACGAGCTCGATCGCTTCGTCGCCGCGGTGGCGCAGCTGCGCGCCTGAGCCGCGAGCGCCACGGAACGGTCAGGCCAGATGCACGGCCAGTGCCCTGGCCACCAGAGCCGCCGCGTCCACTCCGGGGTCGACCAGGCGCAAGCTTCGATTGGCCTGTGCGGTGGCGATGCCGTGCACATTGGTCCACAGAGCGATCGCACGGTGGCGCGGGTCGATCGCGCCCGATTCCGCCGCCGCGCCGACCAGCTCGGCGAACCGCGCGAACAGCGGCAGGCTGACCGACCGCAGATTCTCGCCGGAGCCTTCGAGTAGGTCGTGCCGGAACATCAGGGTGAACATCTCCGGCCGCCGCGCGGCGAATGCGATGTACTCGGCGCTCATCCGGGTGAGACGATCGCGCGCGGCCCCGGCGTCCACCGCGGCGAACCGGTCCGCGAGATCGGCGAAACCGCGCGCCGCGATGGCGGCGAGCAGTGCGCGGTGGGTCGGGAAATACCGCCGCGGCGCACCGTGCGAGACGCCCGCGGCCCGGGTGATGACCCGCAATCCCAGTCCCGCGGCGCCGACCTCTTCGAGCAGATCGACACCGGCGTCGACCAGTCGATCTCGTAGCGACTCGCTCTCGGCCATGCGGACATTGTCTACGCCTGTCGCTGTGTGACCGCACACCGGGTGTAGACACTGTCTACGAGATCGGGTAGACAGTGTCTACGCCCAATGCCCTTGGAGGTCTACGTGTGGTACCCGCTGTTCAAGTACGTCCTACTCGGTCCGCTGCTGCGACTGCTGGGCAGGCCGACGGTCGAAGGACTGGACAACATTCCGCGAACCGGACCGGTGATCATCGCGGCCAATCATCTCGCGGTGATCGACTCCCTCTACCTCGCGCTGGTCGTGCCACGGCGCGTGACGTTCCTGGCGAAGCAGGAGTACTTCACCGGAAAAGGCGTGCGCGGCCGGATCAACCGCTGGTTCTACTCGGTCTCCGGACAGGTGCCGGTCGATCGGACCGGCGGTGACGCGGCCGCCGCGGCGCTGGCCGCCGCCACCCGCATCCTGACGGACGGCGGGGTCTGGGCGATCCATCCCGAAGGCACCCGTTCCCCCGACGGCCGGATCTATCGCGGACGCACCGGCACCTTGCGGGTCGCCATGGCCACCGGCGCGCCGGTCGTTCCCGTGACCCTCTCCGGCACCGATCGGGTGAACCCGCGCGGCAGCCGTCTGCTGCGTTTCGGCAAGGTGCGTATCGCGTTCGGCGCCCCGCGTCGCTATCCGCCCGCCGAGCAGCGCCGGACGGTGCGCGCCGCGACCGACGAGTTGATGCGCGAACTGGCCGCCCGCTCCGGCCGGTGCTACGTCGATCGTTACGCCGCAACCTTTCCGGCCGCTGTTTCGCGCCCCTGACCTGCGCCCCTGGAAATGGGGTTAACGCTGGGCCACTATGGCGTGATAGTCGGGGGAGGCCGGTTCCCGGCAACGGTTGGTGATGGAGGAGTTGGGACTTTGAGCAGATTCACCGACGAGATGTATGCGACCGCACAGACCTCCGAGCGCGGCCTGGTGACCGGCGAGCCCGGCGCCCCGCTGCGGCGCACGTGGTCGGAGATCCACCGGCTCGCCCGGCGCATGGCGGGCGGGCTGGCCGAAGCCGGTATCGGGCACGGTGACGCGGTCGGCGTGCTCGCGGGCATGCCGGTCGACATCGCCCCGGCCTGCCAGGCCATCTGGATGCGCGGCGCGTCGATCACCATGCTGCACCAGCCGACTCCGCGCACCGATCTGGTGGTCTGGGCGCGCGACACCGAAACCGTGCTGACCATGATCCGAGCCCGCGCGGTCGTGCTCGGCGCGCCGTTCGAGGCGGCCGAGCCGCTGTTGCGCGAACGCGGCATCACCGTCGTGCGCATCGACCAGCTGCCCGGCGGCCCCGACATCGATCCGGTGCCCACCGCCGAGGGCGATATCGCGTTGCAGCAGTTGACTTCCGGCTCGACCGGCTCGCCCAAGGCGGTGCGGATCACGCACGAGAATTTCTTCGTCAACGCCTACGCCATGTTCGACCGGGTGAAATTCCAGCTCGCCGACGATGTGATGGTCAGCTGGCTGCCGCTGTTCCACGACATGGGCATGGTCGGATTCCTCAGTGTCCCCATGCAATTCGGCGCCGAAGTGGTGTGCGTGACGCCGCTGGACTTCCTCACCAAGCCGCTGCTGTGGGCCGAGCTGATCAGCAAGTACCGTGGAACTGTCACCGCCGCACCGAATTTCGCCTATTCGCTGCTCGCCCGGCGGCTGCGGCAGGCAGACGAAGGCGCGTTCGACCTCAGCAGCGTGCGGTACATGTGGAACGGGGCCGAACCGGTGGACCCGGACACCATGGAGGCGCTGGCCGCGGCCGGAAAACGCTTCGGCCTCAACCCGATGGCGCTCACCCCGGTCTACGGCATGGCCGAGACCACGCTCGCCGTGTCGATCCCCGACCCCGGGCACGGACAGGTGCTCGACGTGATCGACGCCGACCTGCTCGAGGCGATCGGCAAGGCGGTGCCCGTGCCGGTGGAGCACGGCCAACCGGCCAACATCCGGCGATTGCCCACCCTCGGCTATCTGGTCGACAACCTGGAGGGCCGGATCGTCGACAGCGAACGTCAACCGTTGCCCGCCCGCTCGGTGGGCGTGATCGAATTGCGCGGTCCCGCGGTCACTTCCGGCTATGTGACGGTGGACGGATTCCAATCGGCCCGGGACGACGAGGGCTGGCTGGACACCGGCGACATCGGCTACTTCACCGACGAGGGACTGATCGTGGTGTGCGGCCGGATCAAAGACGTCATCATCATGGGCGGCCGCAACATCTACCCCACCGACATCGAGCGCGCGGCGGCCAGGGTGGCAGGCGTCCGGCCGGGCAACGCGGTGGCGGTGCGCCTGGACGCGGGCCAGAAGCGGGAGAGTTTCGCCGTGGTGGTGGAGAGCGGCAGCCACCAGGATCCCGACGAGGTCAAGCGCATCGAGCGCGAGATCGTGCACTCGGTGTTCGCGGAGGTCGGCGCGCGGCCACGCACCGTCACCGTGCTCGGTCCCGGCGCACTACCGAAGACGTCTTCCGGCAAACTGCGCAGGGCCGCTACCGCGATGCATCTGCCGCGCGGGTGATCGGCCGAGTGCCGCTCAGTGCAATTGGTTCTGCGCGGTCTCCAGCCCGACGCGCAGCAGCAGTTCCACCGCGTCGGCGGCCTGCTCGATGATCACCGGGACCTCTTTGCGCTCCGGCGTGGAGAACGGCTTCAACACGTAATCGGCCGGGTCCTGGCGGCCCGGCGGACGGCCGATGCCGATGCGGGTGCGCAAGTAGTCCTTGGTGGTCAGGGCGCTGGAGACGGAACGAAGACCGTTGTGCCCGCCCTCACCGCCGCCGCGCTTGAGCCGGATGGAGCCGAACGGCAGGTCGAGTTCGTCGTGCACGACGATCACCTCGGTCGGCGGCACGGAGAAGAATTTCGCCAGCGCGGCCACCGGCCTGCCGGACAGGTTCATGAACGAACGCGGCTTGGCGATCAGCACCTGACGCCCGTCCAGCCGCGCCTGCAGCAGGTCGGCGCCGGATTTCTTGTGCACACCGAAACGGCCGCCGACGCGCTCGGCGAGCACGTCGGCGACCAGGAAACCGACATTGTGCCGGGTGCGCTCGTATTCGGGACCTGGGTTGCCCAGTCCGACGACGAGCGCGGGCCCGGCGGACGATTCGGTACTACTCAGCGCTCTCGCCCTCGGCCTCGCCCGCACCCTCGCCCTCGACGGGCTCGGCGGCCGGGGCGGCGATGACGTTGACGATCAGGGTCTCGGCATCGGCGGCCAGGTCGACGCCCTCGGGCAGCTGCAGCTCGCCCGCGGTGATCTGGGTGCCGGCCTCGACGCCCTCGACGGAGACCTCGATGGCCTCGGGCAGCTTCAGCGCGTCGGCCTCGACGGAGACGGTGGTGGCTTCCTGGGTGACCAGGGTGCCGGGGGCGGCGTCGCCGGTGACGGTGACGTTCACGTCGGCGGTGACCTTCTCGCCGCGCTTGATGATCAGCAGGTCGGCGTGCTCGATGTAGCGGCGGATCGGGTGCACCACGACGGACTTGGTCAGCGCGAGCTGCTTCTTGCCGTCGATGACGAGGTTCAGCACCGCGTTGGTGCCGTGCTCACGCAGGATGGCGGCGAAGGCCTGGGCGTTCACCGACAGATGCTGCGGGTCGGCCTGGTGGCCGTACAGCACGGCCGGGACGTTGCCCGCACGACGGGTACGGCGCGCTGCGCCCTTACCGAACTCGGTGCGTACGGATGCTTCGAGAAGGTTGACGTCGGACATGACTGGATCTACTCCTACGGCTCTTCCGGGCTGTCAGTTACACGTCAGGGGTGCTGCACACCTGACGGATGGTCTATTCGTCGGGGCGAAGACCGAACAGGGACGGCCGGAAGCCGCGCCGCGTCGATCACGGTGTCGCAAAACTGGTCTGCGGTCACCCTCGCCGAGACAACCCGAACACCATACCCCAGCGCAGAGGCGCTCTTTGAATCGGGTGGTCACCGGCGGTTCGGCCCGCGCTCGAGCGAGTCGCGTACGCTGGCGGGGTTGCCGATCGGTCGTCTGCGAAAGGTTGTCTTGCGTTGAGCGCCTCCCCTGAGGGTGTTGTCGCGCCCGCACCCCGTGGGTTATCCGCCGAGGTAGCCCGCCGGCGCACGTTCGCGGTGATCTCCCATCCCGACGCGGGCAAGTCCACGCTCACCGAGGCGCTGGCCCTGCACGCCAGGATGATCTCCGAGGCGGGCGCGATCCACGGCAAGGCCGGGCGCAAGTCGACCGTCTCGGACTGGATGGAGATGGAGAAGGCGCGCGGCATCTCGGTCAGCTCGACCGCGCTGCAGTTCAACTACCGGGCCAAGGGCTCCGATGTGGACAGCGTCATCAACCTGGTCGACACCCCCGGCCACTCCGATTTCTCCGAGGACACCTACCGGGTGCTCACCGCCGTCGACGCCGCGGTGATGCTGATCGACGCGGCCAAGGGCTTGGAGCCGCAGACGCTGAAACTGTTCCAGGTCTGCCGCCACCGTGGCATCCCGGTGATCACCGTGATCAACAAGTGGGACCGGCCAGGGCGGGCGCCGCTGGAACTGCTCGACGAGATCAACGAGCGGATCGGACTCACCCCCACCCCGCTGTTCCTTCCGGTCGGCATCGCGGGGGACTTCCGCGGCCTGCTGCGCCGCGGCCCGGACGGCGTCCCGCTCGAATACATCCACTTCACGCGCACGGCGGGCGGCGCGACCATCGCGCCCGAGGAGTCGATCACCCCGGAGGCCGCGGAGGCGCGCGAAGGCGAGCCGTGGAGCACCGCCGCGGAGGAGAGCGAACTGCTCTCGGCCACCGGCCAGGACCACGACCAGGAGCTGTTCCTCGCCGGGCAGACCTCGCCGGTCATCTACGCCTCGGCGATGTTGAACTTCGGCGTGCGGCAACTGCTGGAGACCTTGGTCGCGCTCGCGCCTGCGCCCGGTTCGCGTCGTGACGTCGACGGCAAGCCGCGCGAGACCGGCGACCCGTTCAGCGCGGTGGTGTTCAAGGTGCAGGCGGGCATGGACGCCGCCCACCGCGATCGCCTCGCGTTCATGCGGATCGTGTCCGGCGAATTCGAACGCGGCATGGTGGTCACCCACGCGCAGACCGGTCGGCCGTTCGCCACCAAGTACGCGCTGACCGTGTTCGGCCGCGAGCGCGCCACCGTCGACACCGCGTACCCGGGTGACGTCGTCGGCCTGGTCAACGCGACGGCGCTGGCACCGGGGCACACGCTGTTCGTGGACAAGAAGGTGGAGTTCCCGCCGATCCCCTCGTTCGCACCGGAACATTTCGCGGTGCTGCGGGCGCGCAGCGCGGGCAAATACAAGCAGTTCCGCAAGGCCGTGGACCAGCTCGATTCCGAGGGCGTCGTGCAGGTGCTGCGCAACGACATCCGCGGCGACGCGTCTCCCGTGCTGGCCGCGGTCGGCCCGATGCAGTTCGAAGTGGTGACCGCGCGCATGCTCGCGGAGTTCAACGTCGAGACCACGATGGAACACCTCGCATACACGCTGGCCCGGCGCACCGACGCCGCGTCGGCGGACGAACTCGGGCGGCAGCGCGGGGTGGAGGTGTTCACCCGCTCAGACGGTGCGCTGCTCGCGTTGTTCAGCGACAAGTGGCGGCTGCAATACATCGAGAAGGAGCACCCGGCGCTCACCCTGGAGCCCCTGGTCGCTACGGCCGACTGAGTCAGCCGGCCTCGGACTCCGGCCGCAGCGGCGCGGCGCCGGGGTCGCGTTCGATCGATGAGATGCCGTCCTCCTTGGCGATCAGGCCCCAGCGGCTGGAGGTCAGGCGCAGGCTGGGCAGGTCGCTGAGGGAGAGCACCACTTCGTAGGTGCGTTCGTAGCCGGTGTGCGAGATCCGCCACCGCCCGTCGTCGCAGCGCACGTAGCGGTCGGTGTAGAAGGCCGCGCCGCGCAGCAGCATGTTGTGGCCCGGAATGAGCACCGTGTCGGCGAGGTACCAGGTGCCGGTGGCGGTGTCGCCTTCGACATCGATCTCGGGGTGGTCACAGCGGTGTTCGGTGATCACGTGCGGCCCGAGCGTGTTGCGCATGAACGCGATGAAAGCCTCGCGCGATTCGAACTGGAGATATTCGCTGTAGGTCGCGGTCGCCTCGGGGATCATGGTGTCGGCAAAATCATCCCACGACTTGGTGTCGAGAGTACGCAGGTACCGGTATTTCAACCGCGAGATCGCCGACACGTCGTCCGGCTCCCGCTCCTCGCCGCGAGTCAGGCGTGGGTCGTCGCGCACCCGCCCGAAGTCGATCGGCCCCGCGTCGAAGGGCAGCCGCTCGTCGGCGCGCAGGTCGCCGGGATCTCGTTCGCCGGTGCTCGCCGCCCGCTGACCACGGCTCGGCGCGGGACCGGCCGTGCCGATATCTCCCTCCTCGGGCTCCGGTCCGCTCGAATCTATGTCCACCCCGCCGCGCTCCTGCCGGCCCGGGGGAAAACCCGGGTCGTCGCGCTGCTGATTACCGGGACCCTTGCCCCGGTCGTTACGCGTTTGCCCAGCGATGCCCAAACCTGGGTCGCCGCGCCCCTGCCCGCCGGTTCGCTGATCCATACCCTCAACAATCCCATCCCGAGTGCCGGATTGGGAGAGTTGTATCAGATTGCTATCGCGACGAGAGAGAACATTCCGACGAAGATCAACTTCGGGGTGTCAGCTTCCGATCGTGAAGCAGGTGCGGCAGAAGTCCTCACCGAACTCGGTCAGCCGGAGACTCTTGCGGACGATCTTCGGCGCCCGGCCCGCCTTCTTCAGCGCCGCCTCCACCACGGGCTGCACCTCCAGCACCATGTAGCGGCTCAGGACCACCGGATCGTCCGAGGTCAGCGTCAGCCCGAGGCGGTTGAGGTTGATCAGGTAGGACCGCGACCGGTCCGGGTAGCGCACCCCGGCCTGCTCGGGCACCGAGGTGAGGTCGCCCTGCACCAGTTCCGAGCCGATCCCCAGCGGACGGTTGGTGCGCACGTCGACCGACGGCTGCGGGCCGTTGAGCGCCATGAAGCGCAGGATGCGCGCCTCGTCGGGAGCGAGCTCGTCGAGGATGCGGTCGTAGGCCGGGTGCACGTCCTCGGTGAAGTAGACGTCGGCGGACCTGGCCAGCAGCGCGTCGCCGCGGCGGCGCAACTCCTCCGTGCTCGCCGAGCGCAGGTACGGCCCGACGGCCAGCGCTTGCTGCGAGGTGGGACCGTTGGAGGTCGGGACATAGCTGACGATCTCCCGGACCGACCCCTCGGTGACGCCGAGCGCGCTGCGAGCGATGGAGCGCAACGCGTTTCCGGTCCGCTCGGCGATCTCGGCCGAGGACTCCCCGTCCAGCGCGGCCTGGGTGATCTCCCTGGTGACCTCGTAGGTCGTGCCGACCGCCCATTGGCTTCCGCGCACGACGGTGCCCGCGGCCACTCCGGCCGCGCGGAACACACCGCGGATCAGCCGTGCCTCATTGCTGATCTGCCGCTGTTCGACATCCGAACTGCGCTCGACGGCGCGAGGACCTGGCCTTACCACGTCCTGTCCGGTCCTGTCGTCTGCCACGTTTTCTCCGATATCGCCGGGGGAACGAATCCGTCCCACAGATTACTTCCCCTTGTGTCGCGGGGCATTCGCACCGCCTGACTCGGACAGTGCGACCGGCGCGCGGCGCGCAATAAGGTTTCTTCGCCGAGGGGGTGCTAGTTTTGGTTGCCGGTGAGGCGGCGATCACCGGTGTATCGGCAGGAGGGTGTCGTGTTAGAGAGCGTTTTCGGAATCCACCCGACGATCCTCCTCGAGCTCGTGACCATACCGCTTTTCACCGGCGTGATCGGCTACATCACCAACTGGACCGGCGTGCTCATGCTGTTCAAGCCGGTCGCCTTCCACGGCATCCGAGTTCCCGGCCTGCGCGCGCTGTATCCGTTCCTTCCCAAGCGAATTCAAGTTCTCCCGCTACTGAGCTACGACGGCCGGTTCGGCTGGCAGGGCATCGTCCCGTCGCGCGCGGACAAGATGGCCAGCATCGCGGTCGACAAGGGCCTGGCCAAACTCGGCAGCGTCGCGGACTTCTATCGGGAGCTCGAGCCGGACAAGCTGGCCGAGCACCTCGCGAGCATCGCCGACGCGCAGATCAAGGACATCGTCGAGGACATCCTGCGCCGCGAGCATCCGCAGCTCTGGTACAACCTGCCCGCCCAGGTGCGCGACATGGTGCACGCCAGGGTGCGCCAGCAACTGCCGGAGATTCTGCGCGAGCTGACCGAGGAATTGGGCGCGAATATCGATCAGCTGCTCGATGTGAAGCAGATGGTGATCCGCTACTTCCAGGCCCGGCCGCATCTGCTCAACACGCTGTTCCAGGTGCTCGGCGCGAAGGAACTGCGTTTCATGCAGAACTTCGGTTTCTACTTCGGCGCGCCGATGGGTGTGCTGCTGGTCGCCATCCTGCATCTGACCGGTTGGTCCAGCCTGGTCGTGCTGCCGATCGGCGGCGTGATCATCGGCTGGGTGGTCAACTGGATCGGCATCAATATGATCTTCGCGCCCGCGTATCCGAAGTGGTGGGTCCCGTGGCGGCAGGGCCTGCTGATCAAACGCAAGTCCGAAATCACCGACGGATACGCGGAATTGGTTTCCAGCCAGGTGATCACGGTGGCGAATATCGGCGACGAGTTGCTCAACGGCCCCCGATCGGACCGCACCATGCAGATGCTGGAGGACACGCTGCGCCCGGCCGCCGACCGCGCGCTCGGTCCCGCGCGTCCCGCGGTCAAGTTCGTGCTCGGCAGCCGCGAATACGACTCGCTGCAATCGACGTTCACCAGCGAAGCCATGGCCATCGCGCCGATCGCGTTCGCCGACCCGGAATTCAACGTCCGCCAGGGCAGGCAGATCAACGAATACATCGCGAGGCAGATGGCGATGTTGTCGCCGCCGGACTTCGTCGACATGCTGCGCGCGGCCATCAAGCAGGATGAATGGCTCCTTTTCGTCCATGGCGGCGTGTTGGGGCTGTTCGCCGGATACGCTCATATCCTGATCTTCGGAACGGGAGTGGCGACATCATGGCTGTAGCGGGTCCGGACGACGGCGATATCCAGGCCGTCGAGCACCTCGACGCGGCGGCGGCGAATGCCGAGCCATCGCAGGAGATCGCCCGGCGGCCGGCTTCGGACATCTCGCACACCGACGAATTACCCAGACGGGTAACGGTTCCCCTCGCCACCGTGCGTGCGGCGACAGGCGTCGCGCGGGTCGCGTGGACCGCGGTCACCGGGGTGACGTCCTGGAGCGTCGGCACCGCGGTCGGCGTCACCTCGACCGTCGTACGGCGCAGCATCGAGGGAGCGCCGCCGCGAGAAGTGCTGGCCGAGGCGGAGTCCGAGGTCCGTGACGCGATGCGCAAGGCGCTCGGGATGCCCGCCGCCACGGAACCGTCCACGCAGGAAGCGGTGCCGACGCTGCGTGAGCAGGGAGCCGCGCTGTTGCGGTTGTCGGCCAGCCCGCACGGCGAGGACGACAACCATCCGGCCTTCGCGGGCATGCTCGCCGAGTTGACCCCGGACGAAGCGCGCATCCTGCGCTTCCTGCATCTGGACGGGCCACAGCCCTCGATCGACATCCGCACCGGCCGCCCGCGCGCGCTCGGCTCCGAACGCCTGGGCTCGATGCTCACGCTGATCGGCGAGCACGCGGGCCTGCGCTTTCCGAACCGGATCCAGCAGTACCTGACCAACCTGCGCAGGCTCGGTTTGATCGAGCACGCGCGCGAGCCGGTCGGCAATCCGAACCGGTACCAGCTGCTGGAGGCGCAGTCACCGGTGCGGGAGATGCTGAAGCGCTCCGGCTTCGGCACCAAGGTGATCTACCGCAGCGTGGTGCTCACCGACTTCGGCGCGGACTTCGTGCGCACCTGCCTGCCGGTGGTCGTGCAGGACGGACGCGCCTCGGGCCACTAGGGCCCCCAGCCGCGCAGCGCCATCTCGGCCACCCGCTCCAATTCGGCCCGGCCTGCTCCGTCGCGCGCCGCCTGGGACATGCCCTGCATCACCGTGCCGACGTAGCGGGCCAGCGTGCGCGCGTCGAGGTGGCTCGGCAGGACGCCCGCGTCGATGTCGGCCTGGATGCGCGCGGCGAACGTGTCGATGTTCCGATTGCGCATATCGCGCAGGAGATCGGCGATCTCGGCGCTGGTGGTGTTGACGCCCGCGCTGATCACCAGACAGCCGTGCGGGCATTCCGGCCGGGTGTATTCCGTCGCCGCCTCGCGCAGAATCCGCCGTACCGCCGCCTCCGCGGTGTCCTCCTCGGCCAGCGCCCTCGCGACGAATCCGCCGTAGCGGTCGCCGAATTTCGCGACGACCTCGCCGAACAACGTCTTCTTGTCCCCGAACGCCGCGTACAGGCTGGGTGCGCCGATGCCAATGGCCGCGGTCAGGTCCCCGATCGAGGTGGCCTCGTACCCCCGGGCCCAGAACAGCCGCATGGCCTTGTCCAGCGCCGCGTCCCGATCGAAGGATCGCGGCCGCCCTCGGGTCGTCGTGCTCATGGCGCAATTTTATAGCGATCGCTAGAGAATGTGCTACCTTTCTTTCTGTAGCGGTCGCTAGAGAAAGGGGCGCGCCATGGGCGCACTGACGGGCAAGACGGCACTGGTCACCGGGAGCAGCCGGGGCATCGGGCGATCGATCGCCGAACGACTGGCGCGTGACGGCGCACGCGTCGCGGTCCACTACAACCGCGACGAACAGGCGGCGAAGGCGACCGTGGCCGCGATCGAGGCTTCGGGCGGCGCGGCGTTCGCGATCCGCGCCGAACTGGGCGTGCCAGGCGACGCCGAGACGCTGTGGGCGGCCTTCGACGCGCACGCCGACGGGCTGGACATCCTGGTGAACAACGCGGGCACCGACGGGATCAGGGAGCCGATCGCCGGAACCGACGAGGCGGCGTTCGACCGGGTCTTCGCGATCAACGCCAAGGCTCCCTTCTTCATCACCCGCCTCGGCTTGGACCGGTTGCGCACAGGCGGGCGGATCGTCAACATCTCCACCGGACTGACCCACGGCGCGTACATGCCGCAACTGATCGCCTACACCATGACCAAGGCCGCGCTCGACAGTTTCACCAGCGTGCTCGCGAAGGAGGTCGGCGCGCGCGGCATCACCGTGAACGCGGTCGGGCCGGGGATCATCGACACCGACATGAACGCGAACTGGCTGCGCAACGCCGAAGCCCAGGCGTCGGTGGCGACGATGTCCCCGCTCCACCGCGTGGCGCAGGCCGACGACGTCGCCGACGTCGTCGGGTTCCTCGCCTCCGACGACGCCCGGTGGGTGACCGGGCAGTGGATCGATGCCACCGGCGGCGCGCTGCTGTAAGCGCCTTTCTCGCGCGCGAGCTGCGGACCCGCATGGCCCGGCCGCTCCCATCAGGCGTACCTTCGCCTTCGCTGCGGCCATGCGCAGGCTGAGGACGGACTCCGTCCGGCTGCAGCTATTAGGCTTTAGCACCGTGCTGTCAGTTGTGCCGAGTCCCGTCACCGTGCGGGCGCCGTCGAAGGTGAACCTCCATCTCGGAGTGGGCGACCTGCGGGCCGATGGCTACCACGACCTGACCACGGTGTTCCAAGCACTGTCCCTCAGCGACGATCTGGAGATCGCGCCGTCGGCTTCGCTGGCCGTCCGGGTCACGGGTGAGGGCGCCGCGGAGGTGCCGACCGACCGGACGAATCTGGTATGGAAAGCCGCCGTCCGGCTGGCGCACCTCGGCGGCCGCGCTCCCCTGGTGGAAATCGCCATCGCCAAAGGCATTCCGGTGGCAGGGGGCATGGCGGGCGGCAGCGCCGACGCCGCCGCCGCGCTGGTCGGGCTGAACGAACTGTGGGACCTGGGACTGTCCAGGGAGGAACTCACCGCGGTGGCGGCCGAACTCGGCAGCGACGTGCCGTTCGCCCTGCACGGCGGCACCGCGCTGGGCACCGGCCGCGGCGAGCGCCTGTTGCCGGTGCTGTCCCGCAATACATTTCACTGGGTGCTCGCGTTCGCCAAAGGCGGCTTGTCCACTCCCGCGGTGTTCGCCGAACTCGACCGGTTGCGCGAGCACGGCGAACCGCCCCGGCTCGGCGAGCCGCAGCAACTGATGCAGGCGTTGGCCTCCGGCGATGCGCGGCAGCTCGCACCCCTGCTCGGCAACGATCTCCAGGCGGCGGCGGTGTCGCTGAAGCCGGAACTGCGCCGTACGTTGCGCGCGGGCATCACCGCGGGCGCGCTGGCCGGATTGGTCTCCGGTTCCGGGCCCACCTGCGCGTTCCTCTGCGAGAGCGAGGAGTCGGCGATCTCGGTGGCCGCCGAACTCGCGGGCGCGGGCGTCTGCCGCAGCGTGCGGACCGCCAGCGGACCCGTGCCGGGCGCGCGCGTCCTCAGCGGCGACGCACCCGGTAAGCACTGACCGCCATTGGCCGCGACCGGACGCGGCGGCTTGCGGCCGACGCCGCAAGCCGCCGAGCGGGCACTTCAGGCACGGTTCCTGCCGAACCGTCCGTAGCTCCGGCGGGGTGTCCACTGCGAGGTGGTGATGCCGACGACACTGCGGCGAGCACGAAACCCTATGTGGCCTGCCGTACGTGCGGGAACGCTCAGCATGACGGCCCTGCGCGCGATCGTTGCGGTACGCAGGTCGGCGAGCCGATCGAGTGGGAACGCTCGACATCGCCGCATCCCGTGCGACCGATGCGCGGCCTCGCTCAGGGCAGCAGGTCGGCGAGCCGATCGACCTGATCGGCGTCGCGGCCGTAGCAATAGAACATCACCTCGTCCGCGCCGAGATCGCCGAATTGCGCCATGGCGGTGCGGATCCGGGCGGGCGTGGTGAGCATGCCTTCGAGCATGCCTTCGGCGCGGCCGGTGAACGCGTAGTAGGCGCCCATCGACGCGCGTGCGTCTTCGATGACGTCGTCCGGACCGAGGGCGACGTTGACCTGGGCGACGATCCGCGGCGCGCCCGGTCGGCCGTGGTCGGTCCAGGAACGGCGCACGGTGTCGAACAGCCCGCCCGCCCACGACGGCGGTGCGGCGGCGAGAAAGCCACCGCCCCAACGGCCGACGCGCTCGAGTGCGGCGGGCTGGAAGCCGCCGAACAGGATCTCGGGCCCTTCCGGGCGCAGTGGCGCGGGGCCGATCGGCCCGCACTCGTCGCCGTAGGGCTCACCGGCCCACAGGCGGCGCATGAGCGCGACTTGCTCGTCGAGGCGGCGGCCCCGGGTGCGCAGGTCGGTGCCCGAGGCGAGGTGGTCGTCGGCGCGGCCGCCGACGCCGAGGCCGAGCACCAGCCGCCCGCCGGACATCCGGTCCAGCGTGGCGGCCTGTTTGGCGAGCAGCACCGGGTCGCGCAACGGCGCGAGCAGTACTTCGGTTTGCACTCGGACGCGGCTGGTCGCGCCGGCGATCGTGGCCAGCGCGATCAGCGGTTCGGGATTGTCGTAGACCAGCCGGTCGAGCAGGCCGAGCGTGCGGAACGGGCCCGCGTCGGCGCGCCGAGCCCAGTCGAGCAACGCGGCGGGATCGGAGATGGGCAGGCCGAGGCCGACGTGCATGAGAATCCTCCAGAGAGCATGCGGAATGGGAATAGTGCCGCCCGCCGACGCCTTCGGATAGGAGGCGGGCGTCCCACTCTGCGGCTGTACTTCTGGGGAGCGCCGATTCGGTTGCATGAGAACGAACAGCGTTCGTTCGCGATCAATCTAAACGAACATTGTTCGTACCGCAAGCTCGCCGCCGTTCGCCGGGACGACAGGCGGTCCGCCCACATCGGTACGCTGGCCCGGGGCCCCAGGGCCGCGACAGGTAGGTCTCATCGGACCGCCCCCGCAAGACACGGAAGGATCCATGTCCAACCTGATCAATCTCGAACAGGTCCACAAGAGCTTCGGGATCAAGCCGCTGCTGGACAATGTCTCGCTCGGCGTGCACGCGGGCGAACGGATCGGAGTCGTCGGCCTCAACGGCGGCGGCAAGACCACCCTGCTCGAGGTGCTCACCGGCATCGAGGAACCCGACAGCGGCCGGGTCAGCAGACTCGGCGGCCTGCGCATGGCTGTGGTGACGCAGCGCGGTGTGCTGCCCGCGGGCGCGACGGTCGGATCGGTGGTGCTGGCCGGGCTGGCCGACGACGCCATGACCGACGAGGTCGCCGAACACGAATGGGCCGCCGACCCGCGCATCCGCTCGGTGATGGACGGCATCGGCATCGCCGGCCTCGGCATGGACACCCTGGTGGACAACCTCTCCGGCGGCGAGCGCCGCCGGGTCGCGCTCGCCGCCGCGCTGGTGCGCGAACTCGACCTGCTCGTGCTCGACGAGCCGACCAACCACCTGGATGTCGAGGGTGTGCAGTGGCTGGCCGCGCACCTGCTCGGCCGCCGCAGCGCGCTGGTCGTGGTGACCCACGATCGCTGGTTCCTCGACACCGTCGCCACCAACACCTGGGAAGTGGTCGGCGGCAAGGTCGAAAGCTACGAGGGCGGTTACGGCGACTGGATCTTCGCCCGCGCCGAGCGCGCCCGCCAGGCCGATGCCTCCGAGGCCCGGCGGCGCAATCTGGCCCGCAAGGAACTGGCGTGGCTGCGGCGCGGCCCGCAGGCACGCACGTCCAAGCCGCGCTACCGGGTCGAGGCCGCCGAAGCCCTGATCGCCGACGTGCCGCCGCCGCGCGACAGCGTCTCGCTGGCCGCCTTCGCGCGCAAACGCCTCGGCCGCGTGGTCGTCGAGCTGGAGGACGTCACGCTCACCACGCCGGACGACCGGGAATTGGTGCGCGACCTGACCTGGCGGCTGGCGCCGGGCGAGCGCGTCGGCCTGGTCGGCGTCAACGGCTCGGGCAAGACGACGCTGCTGCGCGCCCTTGCGGGCGACACCGACGCGACCTTGGCCGCGGGCAAGCGCATCCAAGGCCAGACCGTCCAGATCGGCTGGCTGCGCCAGGAACTCGACGACCTGCCCACCGACCTACGCGTGCTGGAGGCGGTGCAGCAGGTGGCGCAGCGAATCATGCTGGGCGACAAGGAGATCTCGGCGGGACAGCTGGCCGAGCGACTCGGTTTCACCCCCGCCCGCCAGCGCACGCCGGTCGGCGACCTGTCCGGCGGCGAGCGGCGACGCCTGCAGCTGACCCGCATCCTCATGTCCGAACCGAACGTGCTGCTGCTCGACGAGCCGACCAACGACCTGGACATCGACACCCTGCAACAGCTGGAGGACCTGCTCGACAACTGGGCCGGCACGCTGGTCGTGATCAGCCACGACCGGTACCTCATCGAACGGATCTGCGACTCGACCTGGGCGTTGTTCGGCGACGGAAAGCTCACCAACCTTCCGGGCGGCATCGAGGAGTACCTGACCAAGCGCGCGGCCCTCGCGGCGAACCAGACCCGCACCGCCGCACCCGATGCCAAGCCCGCCGACGCCCCGGCCACCGATTCCGCGGCCTACCGCGCGGCCCGCAAGGAGCTGACCCGGTTGGAACGCGCCATCGACAAGCTGTCCGAGCGCGAGCAGCGCTTGCACGTCGCGCTGGCCGACGCCGCCACCGACCCGGACAAGCTGGTCAACCTGGGCGCGGAGCTCAAGCAGGTGCTCGCGGAGAAGGAAACGGCCGAAGATCGCTGGATGGAACTGGCCGAAGGCGTGTGAGGCCCGGCCGCCTCTTGCGGACATATACCCGGAGGGGGTATCTTTCGATGTCGGGGTACCCCCCGCCCGTATGAATGATATGGATGCGAAGGAGTCGGACATGCCCACCACCACCTACACCGTCACCGGGATGACCTGCGGGCACTGCGTCAGCTCCGTCAAGACCGAGATCGGCAAGATCGACGGCGTGACCGGCGTCGATGTGGATCTCGCCAGCGGCGCCGTCCGCGTCGACAGCACCGCGCAGATCGCCGACGCCGACATTGTCGCCGCCGTGGACGAAGCAGGCTACGAAGTCGCCGTCTGACCGGTCGCCACCAGTGGTTCCGCGCACCGGCCGACGCCGGTAGCGGAGCCACTGTTCTGTGCGACGCGCTACGCCTGGGCCGCCAGCCGGACGAAGGCGGCGGTGTCGAGGGTTTCGCCGCGAGCGGTGGGAGCGATGCCCGCGGCGAGCAGACGGCGCTCGGCTTCGGCAGGCGAACCGGCCCAGGCGGCGAGGGCGGCGCGCAGCGTTTTGCGCCGCTGCGCGAATGCGGCGTCGACGACTTCGAAGACGCGGCGGCGGTGCTCGTCGTCCATCGGCCACGGCGGCTCGGCGAAGCGGTCGATCCGGACCAGGCCCGACTCGACCCGCGGCACCGGCCAGAACACTTGCGTGCCCACCGCCCCCGCACGCCGGACGGTCCCGAAGAAGCCCGCTTTCACGCTGGGCACGCCATAGATGCGGCCGCCGGGCTCGGCGGCCAAGCGATCGGCCACCTCGGCCTGCACCATCACCAGAGCGACCGCGATGCCGGGCAGTTCGGCGAGCAGATGCAACAGCACCGGGACGGCCACGTTGTACGGGAGATTGGCTACCAGCGCGGTCGGCGCGGCGGGCAGGTCCGCCGCGGTGACGCGCAGCGCGTCCGCCTCCACCACCGACAGGCGCTCCGCGAGTTCCGGAGCCCGGTCCGCGACGGTCACCGGAAGATGGCGCGCCAGCACGGGATCGATTTCGACGGCGACCACCGAGTCCACCACGTCCAGCAGTGCGAGGGTCAGCGAACCGAGACCGGGCCCGACCTCGAGCACCACGTCCCCGCGCCCCACCCCGGCGGCCGCGACGATCCGCCGCACCGTGTTCGCGTCGTGCACGAAGTTCTGCCCGAGCTGCTTGGTCGGCCGGACCCCGAACCGCTCGGCGAGCACCCGCACTTCGGCGGGCCCGAGCAGCGCCGCACTCCCGCGGGCGGAAATATCAGGTTCGGACACCTCGAGAATCTATCAACCGGCATACCCGGCCTGCCGCGACGTCTCCCCCGCGTCAGCTGATGCCGAGGCGACCGGTGCAAGCGGGCCAGGCGCCCCAACCCTGCCGCTGCCGGGTGATCTCCGCGATGGCGATCTGTTCTTCCCTGGTGGCCAGGTCCGCGCGGGGGGCGTACCGCAGCCCGCCCTGCCGCTCCCAAGTGCCTTGGTCGAACTGCACACCGCCGAAGTAGCCGTTGCCGGTGTTGATCGACCAGTTGCCGGTCGACTCACAGCGGGCCAGCGCGTCCCAGATCGCGCCGTCGCGCACCGGGGGCACCTCGGTGCCAGGCTTGGCGCCCTTGCGGACGGTCTTCGGCTTCGCCGCCACGGTGACGGTCGAAGCGACCGGTTTACGGTCCACTTCCTGGCCGTTGACCATGGTGACCGCGAAGGTGACGTTCTGCACGCCGGGAGCGCCGGGCGACTCCACCACCGTGCGGCTCATGTTCATCTCCGGGTCTTCGATGACGTTCTCCGGCGGGTCCAGCGGCATCGTCTCGGTCTGCTGTTCGACCCGCTTGCGCGTCACGGTGACGTGCAAGCCGTTCGTCAGGGGCGTGGCCGCGGCCGGTTCGACGGAGTCCTGCTCGAGCAGCGGGATGCCGGTGACCTCGAGGAATTTGCCGACGGTGGGCGCGGCGGCGCGCACGTCCACCGGATTGCCGATGCCGTCGACCAGCGAGACCACGCGCGGAGTCGCGATGGTCAGCGTCCCGCCCTGCAGCGGGAGCCGCTCCTCGCGGGCGGGCGAGACGTACACCTCTTTCGGGATCTTCAGCTGTTCGAGCGCCTCCCCCGCGGTCACCCCGGTGGTCCAGACCTTCTGCGTCATACCGTCGACCGACAGGTCGACCTCTTTCGCGCGGTTGAGCGTGATGGTCGCGCCGTCGGCGATGTGCGCGGCCAGTGCGGGCGCCACCTTGTCCCGGTCGGTCACCGCGAAGCCCGCGGCCTTCAACACGCCGCGCACGTCGCGCGACATCGTGGTCTGGAAGAGCTTCTCGCCGTCCACGACGACGGTCACCGTCTTGCGATTCACGATCGCGAGACCGGCGCCGACGATCAGCGTCAGCAGCAGTGCGCCGACCGCGATGTACAGCAGCGGCGAACGCGACTGGTTGATCCGCATGAAGGGGGACATGGTCACAGCACGATAACGAGGGGGCAGGGCGCCGACAACAGCAAGCTCCGGAACAGGGCCTTTTCAATATCACGATCGAATATCGACCCCGCAGGTAAATCACAAAACGGAACGCCGAAAGTGACATAGGACACATTTCGCATACAGCGATGCATTCCGGGCATCCGTGACGCCCTCGGGTACGCGCCCCTTGGCGGGCGCCCCCGCTCAGATCCGGTAGACGCGACGCGCGTTGGCGGTGGTGATCTCGGCCAGTTCCAGCGGATCCTGCTCGCGCACCTCGGCCAGTGCCCGCACGGTGTACGGCAGGCAATACGGCTCGTTCGGCGCTCCGCGGAACGGATGCGGGGTCAGATACGGCGCGTCCGTCTCGACCAAAATCTGGTCGTCGGGCACCACCTTGGCCGCCTCGCGCAGTTCGTGCGCGTTCTTGAAGCTCACCGTCCCGGAGAAGCTCAGGATGTAGCCCTCGGCCACGCACGACAGGGCCATGTTCGTGTCCGAGGAGAAGCAGTGGAAGATCACCCGCTCCGGCGGACCCTCGTCCAGCAGCACGGTCAGCAGGTCGTGGTCGGCCTCGCGGTTGTGGATCATCAGCGGCTTGCGCACCCGCTTGGCCAGGTCGATGTGCCAGCGGAAGCCCTCGATCTGGGTCTCGACGTCGGCGCAGCCGTCCAGCTTGCCCGGCCAGTAGTAGTCCAGGCCGGTCTCGCCGACAGCGACCACCCTCGGGTCGTCGGCCAAGCGCTCGAGCTCGGCCTTCGCCTCGTCGTCGAGCGCGTTCGCCCTGGTCGGATGCAGCGCGACGGCGGCGAACACCCGATCGTCCCAGTGTGCGGCCCGCACCGCCCACCGCGCGGCGTCCAGATCGTCGGCGACGGTGACCACCCGGCCGACCCCGACCGAGGCGGCCCGGTCGACGATCGCGACGGTCGACGCCGCGTCGGTCGCGCCGCAGGCGTCCAGGTGGGTGTGCGCGTCCACGATCGGCGACAGCGGCTCGGGCAGCTCCGGCGCGGAACGCTTCGCGCTCATCGGCGGCCACCCCGCGGCGCGGACGCGGGAACCCGCGAATCGGCGAGGGGCATATTCACGCGAGCGGAAGAATGCACGCGCATTACAGTAGACACACCATGAGCGAAGTCGACCGCCCCGCCTTCTACATCACCACGGCCATCGCCTATCCGAACGGCGCGCCGCATATCGGGCATGCGTACGAGTACATCTCGGCCGACGCCATCGCCCGCTTCAAGCGCCTCGACGGCTACGACGTCTTCTTCATGACCGGCACCGACGAGCACGGCCAGAAGATGCAGCAGGCCGCGGTCGCCGAGGGCATCCCGGTGGAAGAGCTCGCGGCTCGCAACTCCGACGTGTTCGAGGCGCTGGACAAGACGCTCGACATCTCCTTCGACCGGTTCATCCGCACCACCGACGCCGACCACCAGGCCGCCAGCGTCGCCATCTGGGAGCGGATGCTGGCCAACGGCGACATCTACCTCGGCAACTACTCCGGTTGGTACTCGGTGCGGGACGAGGCGTTCTACACCGACGAGGAGACCACGGTGCTGGAGGACGGCACCCGCATCTCCACCGACTCCAAGACGCCGGTCACCTGGACCGAGGAGTCGAACTACTTCTTCCGGCTGTCGGCCTACCAGGACAAGTTGCTGGCGCTCTACGACGAGCATCCGGAATTCATCGCGCCGGCGACCCGGCGCAACGAGATCGTCAGCTACGTCAAGGCGGGTCTGAAGGACCTGTCCATCTCGCGCACCACCTTCGACTGGGGCGTGCCGGTGCCCGACCATCCCGACCACGTCATGTACGTGTGGGTGGACGCGCTCACCAACTACCTCACCGGCGTCGGCTTCCCGGACACCTCCTCCGCCGCCTTCGGCAAGTATTGGCCCGCCGACGTGCACATCATCGGCAAGGACATCACACGCTTCCACACGGTGTACTGGCCCGCGTTCCTGCTCTCGGCCGGAGTGGAGCTGCCGAAACGCGTATTCGTGCACGGATTCCTGTACAACAAGGGCGAGAAGATGTCCAAGTCGGTCGGCAACGTGGTCGACCCGCTGGAGCTGGTCGACGACTACGGCTTGGACGCGGTGCGGTTCTTCCTGCTGCGTGAGATCTCCTACGGCCAAGACGGCAGCTACAGCCACGAGGCCATCGTGAGCCGGATCAACAGCGACCTGGCCAACGAGTTCGGCAACCTGGTGCAGCGCAGCACCAAGCTGGTCGCGCGCGACTGCGGCGGCGTGGTGCCGACACCCGGCGAGTTCACCGACGACGACCGCGCCCTGCTGGATCTGGCGGGCGGTCTGCTGGAGCGCTGCCGGACCGAATTCGACGCCCAGCAGATGCATTTGGCGCTGGAGGCGATCTGGCTGACCCTGGGCGAGACGAACCGGTACTTCTCCGCGCAGGCGCCGTGGGCGCTGGCGAAGTCGGGCACCCCGGAGGATCTCACTCGCGAGGCCACCGTGCTGTACGTGACGCTGGAGGTGCTGCGCATCGTCGCGATCCTGGTGCAGCCGGTGCTGCCGGGGTCGGCGGGCCGTATCCTCGACCAGCTGGGGCAGCGGAGCCGGACGTTCGCGGACATCGCGACGCCGATCGAGCCCGGGTTGGCGTTGCCCGCGCCGGAACCGGTGTTCCCGAAGTACGTCGAACCGAAGGACTGACCGCCTCCGGCCTGCCGTAACGGTAAGGCGCACAACACTTTAGCGGTGTTCCACGGCGACATGCCCACGAGTGGATCCACCTGCCTTCCCGCCGTGGAATGTGTTGTCGGATAATGAAACACCGGTTCGCGGCCTGGCGACGCCCCGGACCGTGTGCGATCGGTACGACGACGTTCCGTTCGGAATCGGTTCCGGCACAGAGAGGGCACACATGGGCCAGCAGCACGCGACGGCATCCGTTCACCGGTCCGGTTTCGCCGAGCGGCATCGGGCGGCACGCGAAGCCGTGCTCACGTCGCAGCGCGGCAGGCTGGTCGAGGCGATGGTGGAGTCCGTCGACAACAAGGGATACCCGGCCACCACCCTCACCGACATCGTTGCCAGGGCGAGGGTTTCGCGGACGACCTTCTACGACCACTTCGCGAACAAAGAGGAGTGCTTCGCCGAGGCGGTGCACACCGGCGTCGACATCATGGCGACCCGGATCGTGGACGAACTCGCCCAGCTGCCGCCGGACGCCGACGCCTACGCGAAGATCGAGTCCATCGTGGTCACCTTCTGCCAGACCGTCGCCACCGAGCCCGATTTCGCCCGATTGGTGCTCGTGGAGTCGTTCAAGGTGAACCAGGAGGCCGTCGGCTACCGCGACTTGGCCGTCGACCGGTTCGCCCAGCTGTACCGGGTGTTCTACGACCAGGCGCGGGCGGCGGACCCGACGCTCCCCGAACTGTCCGACGGGCTGATCGCCCTGATCCCGGACGCGATCGGCGAGCGCACGCGGCGGGTCATCGTCTCGGACGGACCCGCGCGCGTGCCGGATCTGGCGCCGCTGTTCGTCCAGTTCGTCATGAGCGCGCTGGGGCTTCCCGTTCCCTCCTGAAGGCACGGCGACCGTCACCGGGATGGCGTCCTCGCGCTACCCGACGCACCGCCGCCCCACCGGTCACCCGGTGGGGCTCGGGCACCGTCGTCGCGGCGACCGGATACCGCTCACACAGCTGTTCCGCGATGTCACTTCCAGGGGTCGAGCAGGGTATTGATCTCCTTGGTCAGCGCGGCCTGCAGGAACGGACCGAAGGTGATCCGCGCGACGCCCTGGTCGGCGAGGGCGGCCTTGTCGGCCTGATCCGGGAGGACGGTCGCGCTGATCGGCAGCGGCAGCTCGCCGGTCAGGCGGCGCATGTCGGCGTCGGCGTGGCGGCCCACCGGGAACAGCACGTCCGCACCCGCCTCGGCGGCCAGCCGCAGCCGCTCGATAGCGCGGTCCACCCGGTCGGCCTCGTCTCCGTCCTGGCGCAGGAGCAGGTCGGTGCGCGCGTTGATCACCAGGTGCACACCCGTCGCGTCGGCGGCCTTGCGCAGTCCGTGCACGAGGTCGGCGTGTTCCTGGCCCGTGCGCAGGCGCTTGCCCTCGCTGTGCACGGTGTCCTCGATGTTCAGTCCGATCGCCCCTGCCTCGAGCAGGCCCTCGACCAGCCGCGCGGGCTCCTGTCCGTAGCCGGACTCGATGTCGACCGACACCGGGACTTCCACCGCCGCCGTGATCTGCCGTACCCGGGTCAGCGACTCGTCGAACGTCATCCCTTCGCCGTCCGAGCGGCCGATCGAATCGGCCAGCGGATGACTGCCCACCGTCAAGGCCGGAAAGCCCGCCGCCACGGCGACTTTCGCGGACCAGGCATCCCACACCGTCGGGAAGACGCCCGGATCACCCGGCACGTGCAACCCGAGAAACGTCGTGGCCTTGCTCTCCAGAGAAGTCATACCGATGATCATGCCCGCCACCCAGCTTCGGGTCGACCACCCGCGCGGAGCGAACCGCACAGCCGAAGTCGCGGTCGGCTAGGAAGTGCGGCGCGCGGCGAGAACCGCGTCGTAGAGCTCGCGACGCGACACGGCGTGGGCGGCGGCGACCTCGGCGCAGGCGTCTTTGAGGCGCAGGCCCGCCGCGGTTCGGGATTCCACGGCGTCCACCAGGTCCGCTGGATCGGCGGCGGCGGGCTGGGCGCCCGCGAGCACCACGGTGATCTCGCCGCGTGCGCCATCGACGGCCCACTCGGCCAGTTCGGCCAGGGTCCCCCGGATCACTTCCTCGTAGGTCTTGGTCAGCTCCCGGCAGACGGCGGCGCGGCGGTCCGGGCCGAGGATCTCGACCGCGTCGGCCAGGCAGTCGGCGAGCCGATGCGGCGCCTCGAAGAAGACGCAGGCGCGTGGTTCGGTGGCCAAGGTACGCAACCATTCCCGGCGCTGGCCGGATTTGCGCGGCGGGAATCCGTCGAAGCAGAACCGCTCCACCGGCAGGGCCGACAGTGCCAGCGCCGTGGTCACCGCCGAGGGTCCGGGCAGGCAGGTCACCGGCAGATCCCGCTCGACGCACGCCGCCACCATGCGGTAGCCGGGATCGCTCACCGACGGCATGCCCGCGTCGGTCACCAGCAGCACCGTACGGCCGTCGGCGATCTCGTCGAGCAGCATCGGAATCCGGGCGGTCTCGACGTGATCGTAGAAACTGACCACCCGGCCGGAGATCTCGACGCCGAGCGCCTTGGCCAGCGCCCTGGTGCGGCGGGTGTCTTCGGCGGCGACGACATCGGCCGTCGCCAGCGCTTCGCGCAGGCGCTGCGAGGCATCGCCGACATCACCCATCGGCGTCGCCGCGAGCACCAGCCCGCCCGCCGTCTCGTAAGCCACCGCACTCCTGTCCGCATCACGTATCCGGCGACAACCGCCAACCCGCAGCCTATCCACCGACGCCACCGGCCCCAGCAGATACCGGCGGCAACGAGGTTCGGCCGCACCGGCGGAAGCAATCCCGCATGCCTTCGAGACGAATCTCACTCACGCCGGCAGCCGACCGCGAATCCGCCGGGCCCGTTCTCGACACGTACAGCCGATCTCGTGAGCACATGGGTAACTCACCGGGTACGCCCAAAACTACAGCGGCACTCACGCAGGACCTGAACGCGAATCCCGAACCACCCAACTAGTACGGCCTGAAGACCCGGAGAGGCGGAGGAGCATACGATCGGGGCGTGACCCAGGTGACCGACCAGCGCGCGACCGCACGGTTCGGAACCGTGCCATCCTGGTCGAGCCCGGGGCCGCTGCGGCCGCCACGCGACTTCGGGCCGACCGACCGCGCGCGCGGCTGGCTGGTGACCGCGTTCCTCACCGCGATCGCGGCGGTGACGCGCTTCACCATGCTCAACTACCCGACCGACGCGGGCACCCCCGTGTTCGACGAGAAGCACTACGCCCCGCAGGCTTGGCAGATGCTCACCGGCGGCTGGGTGGAGGACAACCCCGGCTACGGGCTGGTGGTGCATCCCCCGGTCGGCAAGCAGTTCATCGCGATCGGCGAGGCGATGTTCGGCTACAACGGCTGGGGCTGGCGTTTCACCGCCGCGCTCGCCGGAACGGTGCTGGTGCTGCTGGTGATCCGGATCACCCGGCGGATGACACGCTCCACCCTGATCGGCGCGATCGCGGGCATCCTGCTGATCGCCGACGGGCTGACCTTCGTCTCCTCGCGCATCGGCATGCTCGACATCTTCATGGCGTTGTTCGTCACCGCCGCCTTCGGCTGCCTGATCGTCGACCGCGACGAGGTGCGTGCTCGGTGCGCGCGCGCCGACGCGGAGGGCCGGATCGGCGTGACCGACTGGGGACCGCGCCTCGGGGTGCGCTGGTGGCGCTTCGGCGCGGGCCTGCTGCTCGGGCTGGCCTGCGGAACCAAATGGTCCGGAATCTATTTCATCGCCGCCTTCGGCTTGATGAGCGTCTACTTCGACCTCTCGGCGCGGCGGCTCTACGGGGTACGCCGTCCGTGGCTCGGGGTCGCGCTGCGGGACATCGGGCCCGCGCTGTACGCGCTGGTGCTCGTGCCGCTCGGCATCTATCTGGCCAGCTACTGGGCCTGGTTCGCGAGCGAGACCGGCGTGTACCGGTACATGCCCGGCAATCCGTCCGCGCCGACGGACCCGATCGGCACCGGAGGATTCTGGTCGCATGTGGTGCCGGGCGCGCTGCGTTCGCTCTGGTACTTCAACGCCAGGTCGCTGGAATTCCACACCGAACTGACCAATTCGGCGGGCAACCATCACCCTTGGGAATCCAAGCCGTGGACCTGGCCCATGGGCCTGCGCCCGATGCTGTACTACTACGCAGACAGCGGCGTCACCGGTTGCGGGCAGACCCAGTGCGTGAAGGCCGTGATGCTGATCGGCACGCCCGCCATTTGGTGGGTGGCTTTTCCGGTGCTGGCCTGGATGCTGTGGCGCGCGGTGGTCCGTCGCGACTGGCGCCACGGCGCGGTGCTGGTGGGCTACGGCGCCGCGCTGCTGCCCTGGTTCGCCACCCTCGACCGGCAGATGTACTACTTCTACGCCGTCCCGATGGCTCCGTTCCTGGTGATGGGCGTGGCGCTGGTGCTCGGCGACGTGCTGGGCCCCGCGCACCCCAGCACCATCCCGCGCAGCCCCGCCGGGATCTACCTGCCCACCCCGCCGAACGAACGGCGCAGCCTCGGACTACTCGCGGTCTGCCTCTACCTGGGCCTGGTGATCGCCAACTTCATCTGGCTGTGGCCGATTCTCACCGCGCTACCGATCACCCCGGGCAACTGGCACGACCACCTCTGGCTCCCCAGCTGGAGATAAGAGGTCAGGCCTCGAGTGCCGCCTGCACATAGCGCAGGGCGGTGGCGTCGTCCAAGCCCAATCTGCGCACCGTCGCGACGTAGGCGGTGGCCGCGCGGCCTGCCACGTCGCGGGTCGGGTCTCCCGAGGAGGCGATGAACGAACCCTGCCTGCCCCGGGTTTCGACCACGCCGTCCGCCTCCAGCTCGCGGTAGGCGCGTGCCACCGTGTTGGGGGCGAGGCCGAGTTGAGCCGCAAGGGCGCGGACGGTCGGGATCTTGGTTCCTGCGGTCAGTTCGCCGGAACGCACCTGGGCGATGATGCCGAGGCGTAGCTGCTCGTAGGGCGGCACAGTCGAGTCGTGCGAGACGGTGATGGTGAACATGCCCGCGCTCACAACTCGTCGCGGGACAGCGGGCAGGACAGGCAACGCGGGCCGCCCCGGCCGGAGCCGAGTTCGGAGCCGGGGATGCGCAGCACCTCGATGCCTTCGTCCTCCAGCCTGGCGTTGGTCATCTCGTTGCGCTCGTAGGCGACCACCACGCCGGGCGCGAGCGCGAGGGTGTTGTTGCCGTCGTCCCACTGTTCCCGTTCGGCGGTGACGCCGTCCAGGCCCGTGTCGATCACCCGCAGCTTGCCGATGCCCATCGCCTCGGCGGCCGCGGGCAGGAACGGGTCGGGACCGCTGATGCCGACCCGGCCGCTGCCGAGCCGTCCGCCGTAGTCGTCGGCCTTGCGGATGGTGAAGGCGCACAGCGATTCGCGCACCGCCGGATACATCACGACGGCGTCCGCGTCGACCATGGTGCACACCGTGTCCAGGTGCATCGTCGCGCGGGTTTGCGCGATCGGCACGACGAGCACGGTGTGCGCGAGGTCATCGTCGAACAGGCTGCGCGCCAAGGCTTCCGCGCCGGCGGGCGAGGTGCGCTCGCCGACGCCCACCGCGACCACGCCCTCCGAAAGCAGCAGCACGTCGCCCCCTTCGATCGGCGCGGTGTGCGATTCGTACGCCCGGCGCACCCCGAGGAAACGCGGATGGAACGCGTAGATGAGATCGGTCAGCGAGGTCTCCCGGCTGCGGGCGGGCAGCGCGAGGGAGGTGATCGCCACGCGCGGACCGACCCAGAACGAGGAATCCCTGGTGAACAGCAGATTGGGCAGCGGATCGATGACGAAGTCGCCGCCGTGGTGCATGCGGCGCACCAGCGAGGTGGCGTCGGGCCCGAACGGCAACTCGTCGAAGGTCATCCCCGCCATGAGGATGTCGGCCAGTTCCCCTGCGGGCACGCCGCGCAGGAAGGCGGCCAGTTCGTCGGCCAGCGTGTGTCCGAGCCTGCGCGCGTCGACGGCGGCCGAGATGCCCTGGATCCGGGCGGCGCCGCTGACCTGGATGGTCTCGGCGAGCAGGTCCGACAGCAGCAGCACCTCGGTGCCGCGGCCACGCAGCACTTCGGCGAACGCGTCGTGCTCCTGCTGCGCGCGCTCCACCCACGGGATGCCGTCGAACAACAGCTGATCGTTGTTGCGCGGGGTCAGCCTGCGCAGCTCGTTGCCCGGCCGGTGCAGCAGCACCGTACGCAGCGTGCCGACTTCGGACGTCACGGCCAAACGCGCACCCTCCCGCGCGGACACAGCATCTGCTCCCATGATCGAACCGTAGTGCGCCGCGGCCGGAAGAGCACGGAAATCCCGGCTTCGGCGTGCGGATCGGTGCGCGATCGCCGAATCCGGTCCCAGCACACCCTAACCTCAAGTATTGTTGAGGTGATTGGGAGGAGCGTGCATGTCGACAGCAGCCGATTGGCGGGCGAAGGAGCTGACCCCCGGGCAGCTCTCCGAGCGTAGTGGAGTCGCGGTCTCCGCGTTGCACTTCTACGAACGCGAAGGGCTCATCACGAGCAGACGCACCAGCGGGAATCAGCGCAGATATGCCCGCGAGACCTTGCGCCGCGTCGCGTTCATCCGCATCTCCCAGCGCGTCGGCATACCGCTGAGCGAGATCAGGGCGGCCCTCGATCAACTACCGGAAGGCCGCACGCCCACCCGGCGCGATTGGGAGACCTTGTCCACCACGTGGCGCGCCGACCTGGACGACCGGATCACCCAGCTGATCCGATTGCGCGACAGCCTCACCGGCTGCATCGGCTGCGGCTGCCTGTCCCTCGGCACCTGCCGCTTGGTCAACGAGCACGACCGGCTCGGCGCCGAAGGTCCCGGCGCGCGCGTGCTCGACGTGCAGCTCAATTGCCCGTCGAAGCCAGCAGCCTGCTGAACCGGGCGCTGGTGCGCCGCATCGCGAACTCGTAGGGAAAGGCGAACTTGCGCTTCCACCAGTAACCGAAGCGGATGTCGAACGAGCTGTAGATCAGGAACCGGTTGCGTTCGATCCCGCGCAGGATCGCCGTCGCCACCCGCTCCGGCGGCACCGCGTGCTCGGTGAACGCGGCGGTGAGCCGCTTGATCTTCGGGTCCTCTTTGTTCACTCCGACCAGCTCGACGCTGCGCACCAGCGGCGTGTTCACCGCGCCGGGCGCCACCAGATGCACCGTGATGCCGTGTTGCGCCAGATCCACCCGCAACACCTCGGATACGCCGCGGATGCCGAATTTGCCCGCGCTGTAAGCCGCGTGCCAGGGCAGCGCGAGCAGGCCCGCCGCCGACGACACGTTCACCAGCGCACCGCCCTTGCCCGCGCGCACCATGGGCGGCACGAAGGTCTCGATGACGTGGATCGGCCCCATCAGGTTGACCTCCACCATGCGCCGCCAGTGCTGGTGCTCCAGGTTCTCCACGGTCCCCCAGACCGACGTGCCCGCGATGTTCATGACGACGTCCAGGCTGCCGAGTTCGGCGTGCGCCCGGTCGGCGAAGGCGCGCACCGCGTCGTAGTCGGTGATGTCCAGCGCTTGCGCCAGAGCCACACGTCCGCCCGCGGCTCGGATGTCCGTCACCGTGGCGTCCAGGCCCTCGGCATTGACATCGGTGAGCACCAGTTCGGCGCCGTCCGCGGCGGCGGCCAGCGCGGTGGACCGGCCGATGCCGCTCGCCGCGCCCGTGACCAGAACCTTCGCATCGCGCACCGTCGTTCGACCCGCTCGCCCGCGACCTCTACCCAGCACTGCGCATCCCATCTCGAATCGCCGAATCGGTTCCCCGCAGGGTAGTCCAGTCGGCGGCCGCCGACCGGGACGCCGCTAACGACCCAGAACCGCGAGCATGCCCGCGACGGCTCGCGGCCAGGTGAATTGCTCGGCCCGGCTGCGCGCGGCGCTGCGCCTGCGGGCCTGCGGCATGGCCAGCACGTCGCTGACCGCCCGCGCGAACGCGGACGGATGGTCGGCGGCCACCGCGCCGCAGTCGGCGGTCACGATGTCGGCCAGCGCGGAGGATCGGCTCGCCACCACGGGCGTGCCCGCCGCGAGCGCTTCCAGCGCCGCGAGGCCGAAAGTCTCGTGCGGACCGGGCGCCAGCGAGACATCCGCCGTGGCGAGCAGTTTGGCGACCATCGCGCGCTCGGCGATGAAGCCGGTGAAGTGCACGGCGGGCACCCCGCCAGGCAGCGGGGCCAGCGTGCGGGCCCGCCGCTGCAACGCGTCGCGGCGCGGGCCGTCCCCGGCGACGATCAATCGCGCCTCGATACCCGCCGCCCGCAACGCGCCGACCGCCTCGATGCTGCGATCCACCCGCTTCTCGACCGACAACCGGCCGCAGTGCACCAGCAGCGGATGACCCGGCACCCCCAGATCGGCGCGCAGCCTGCGATCGCGCCGGTGCGGGTTGAACAGATCGAGATCGACGCCGAGCGGGACCAGCTCCACGTTCCGCGCGTCGATGCGCAGGAACTCCTCGCGAGCGAAGCTGGTGGTGCACACGACGATGTCGTAGTCGGTGGCGGTGTGCCGGTTGGCCACATCGGCGCAGCGCCGCGCCACCGGGCCGGGCAGTACCTGCCCCAGCAGCCGGTCGAGCCGCTCGTGCGAGATCATCACGCCTGCCACGTCGCGCCGCCGCGCCCAGCGGCCGAATCCGCGCAGCGTCAGCCGGTCGGAGACCTCGAGCACGTCGGGCCGCAATCCGTCCAGGACGTCGGCCACCCGGCGTGGATCCGCGGCACGGTAACCCCCGGTCCACGGAATGGCCAACGCGGGCAGTGTGATCCGTACGACGCCGGTGGGCAGGATCTCCTCGGACCGGCGCGGGCCCGGCACGATCAGTACCACATCGTGTCCCGCGGCGACGTAACCCTCGCCCAGATGGTGCAGCGCCGTGCGCAGCCCACCCGACCGCGGGCCGTAGAAGTTCGCAAGCTGAACTATGCGCACGTGGCCGATCGTGCAGCGGATCGGGTTACCCGCGCCCAACGGTGCGTGAACGGCCGTGAAAGAACCGGATAACCGGCGGCTGTCGCGGTGATCTCAGTGCGCGGGCAGCCCGCGCCCGGCCCGCGGAAGATCGAGATCAAGCGGGATCCGGCCCGCGGTGAGGTGCGTCTCGACCTGCTCGGCGGGCATCGGCTTCGCGATCAGAAAGCCTTGCGCGCGGTAGCAGCCGAGGCCGACCAAGGTGCGCGCGGCGACCGCCGTCTCGACGCCTTCCCCGACGACGCCCAGCCCGAACGAGCCGGCCAGGCCGATGATGGATTTCACGATTGCCAGATCGTCGGTGCTGGCGCCGAGGCGCTGCACGAAACCCCGATCGATCTTCACCGCGTCCACCGGCAGCGCCTTCAGATGCGACAGCGAGCTGTAGCCGGTGCCGAAATCGTCGATGGCGATCTGCACGCCCATCCGCTTGAGTCCGCGCAGCGTGACCTGGGTCCGGGCCAGGTCCTGGACCACGACGTGCTCGGTGATCTCCAGGCACACCGAGCTGCCGTCGATGCCGAACAGGCGCAGGATGTCCTCGATGCGCTCGACGAAATCGAGGCTCACCAACTGCACCGGCGACACGTTGATCCGCATCACGACGTTGCCCGCCAGACCGCGCCTGCGCCATTCGGCGAATTGCGCGCACGCCGACCGGATCACCCAGCGGCCAAGTTCGCCGGCCAGGTTGGTGGCCTCGGCGACGGTGACGAACGCGGCGGGCGGCAGCAATCCCCTGGTCGGGTGCAGCCAGCGAACCAGCGCCTCCAACGCCACGATGCGGCCCGTGCGCAGATCCACCTCGGGTTGGTAGTGCAGCAGCAGCGAGCCGTCCGACACCGCGCCGCGCAGGTTGAGCTCCACGTCGTCTTGGAGTTCGAATTGCGCGCGCATGGTGTCGGTGAACACCGCGACGCCGTTGCCGCCGCCCGATTTCGCCGACAACAACGCGTGATCGGCGCGGCGCAGCACGTCGGCGACCGTCGTCTCACCGGGGAAGCCGAGCGCGACGCCGACGCTGGCGCCCCGGCTGACCGACTCGCCGCCGACGGTGACGCGCCGCGCGATCAACTGCTGGATGCGGTTCGCCTCGTACTCGGCGGCCACCGCGTCCATCGGCTTGGCGGGAACGATGACGAATTCGTCGCCGCCCAGTCGGGCGATCATGTCGTTCGGGTCCAGGTTCTCCCGCAGGCGCGTCGACAAGGTGCGGATGAAGTTGTCCCCTGCGGTGTGACCGAGGAAATCGTTGAGTGCTTTCAAGCGGTCCAGGTCGAGGAAGAAAGCGGCCACCGGGCCGGGGCTTCCCGCGCGTAATCGCTCCTCCATGTGCTCGAGCAGCGCGCGCCGGTTGGCCAGGCCGGTCAAGTCGTCGTGCAGCGCGATGTATCGGAGACGTTCCTCCGCGACCACCCGCGCTTGCAGTTGCGCGAACAGCGCCGCGATGGCTTTGAGCACGTTGAGTTCGCGATTGCTCCACTCCCGATCGCCCGACTTGACGAACCCGAGCACACCGGTCGGCTCGCCACGCGACATCAGCGGTACCGCCGCCGAGGTCACCCCGACGATGCCGGAACCACGGCGCACGGTCTCCTGGTAGTCGGCGAATTCCGGCGTCGGGCGCGCGACCATCGGCTCGGTCGCGTTCTCCAGGGCGCGGAACACCGGGTCGGCGCCGTCGAAGTAGATCACGCCGAGCGGATCGGGATCCGGAATGTTCTGCCGGTGCGGCCACTCGGCGATGAGCACGGTTGCCCGGCGTTCGCGGTCGGTGTGCCGCACGTAGCTGAAATCCACGTCGAAGTACTCGACCAGTTGCGCGAGCACGCGTTCGGTGGCGGCGACCATGGTCGTGGCGTCCACACCCATGAGCTCAGAGGCGACCTGGGTCACCAACGAGTCGAGTGTCCGCCGTGGCACATTGTCTCCGATCGCGCTAACTACTGGTGTCCACACCGAGCACCGGACGCCGCCTGCTGCGTACGGTGGCGGCGGAGGCGTAGCTCAGGCGAAGCACCAACGCCATGGTCTCATGCTCGGGCACTTCCAGCAGGTCCAGGAAACGGCCCTGAAGTGACGTTAGTGTATCCGTGAAGTCGGGGGAAATCGCTGCAAGTTCCGCATGGCGTCGGGCGTAGAGGTATACCGGGGAAATCGGCTGCACGCACAATCCGAGGCGCTCGGCCCGCACCCAAACCCGCGCGACCGCCGCGCCCGCCGCCGCGTAGTCGGTCAATCGAGGGTCGGCCGCGTCGAATGTCACGGCCAGAATGGCGGAGCTGGACCGCACCCGGTCACCGGTGTATTTCCCCAGCGCCGCTCCACCCGACCAGGACCGCAACTGCGCCATGACGTCGGCGCGGGTGGTGATCTGGAATGCCGCCCATTCGTCGTCGGTCAGTTCCAGGCTGCGCGCATCGATTCCGGTCTCCGGCGTGTCGTCCGCCCAACGGACTTCGGCGAGCATTTCCTCGTATAAGCGGGGCGTGAGATAGCGGACCCGATCGGAATCCCCCAGCAACCTCGCAGCTTCCTCAATGTCCTCCCGTTCCACGACGGCGCGCACATGCGCACCGGCCGCTTCGGCGGCCGCCGTGAGCGCGTCGAGTACGCCGTCTGCCAGCGGGGCCCCGGTGCCGACCCTGCGGTTGGTCTCGCGTCGCAGAACGGCGGGATAGTCGGCCGCCAGCTCGGCACTGCGATCGTTCCCCAGCCGCAAGCGGGCGACGAGACGACCGGACCCCGGCGCTCCTTCGACGAACTCGTGCGGGCCGAGGATTCCGTGCGCGGCCGCGGCGACCCGCGCGTTGTAGACGGCCGCGCCGAGTGCGACGGCGCTGCCGCGATAGCCGATGTCCATCGCCGTGCTGCACTCGGGCGCCAGCTCGATGGCGATGTGCTCCGCGCCGGCCCGCAACGACCAAGGCTGCATGTTTCCCCCGGATGGAGCCCGTTGCGCGCAGGCGAGGACGCTTGCGATGGGCCCGGTGACGGACTCGGGCGGCGCATCGGCCCACACCGGCTCGTCGTTCGGCGGCGGGTCGGCCAGCTCGTCGAGATGCCGTTCCACATCGATCCGGACGCGACCGGAATCCAGCTTCAGCCCCAGTCCGATGCGCCGCACGGCGGCGGCCACGCTCGCGGCGCCGAGGCCGACGTCACCGGCCAGCTGCGGCCAGCTGTTCACCGTCTCGCCGACTTCGACCAGGCTCGCGCCCAGCCGCGGCGACAGCCCGGAGGCGCCGAGCAGCTTCACCACGTACGGCGCCTTCTCCCGCGAGGTCAGTCCCCGCAAATCCCGGGCGCTGACCTCGCCGAGTAATCCGTGGAACGCGGGACGACGGGCTTCGAGATCGAAACGCTCGACGTCCAGCAAACCACGGTCACTGGTTTCCATCAGTACGGGAATGCGATGCCGGGCCGCCGCCTCGCGAATCACGAGTTTCATATCGAGCGAATCGCATTCCTCGACCACGATCGCGAGTCCGTCCAGGAATTCGTCCACCGAATTCTCGTCGACCCCGGCCGCGAAGATCTGCACCGGGAGATAAGGGTCCAACTCGGCGATACGGCGTGCGGTTACCACCGCTTTATTGACGCCGATGTCGAACAGCGTCCCGGCCACCCGGTTGAGATTCGACAACTCGATATCGTCCAGGTCCGCCAAGCGCAATCCGCCGCAAACGCCCTCCATGGCGAGCAGATGCGCGATCGCGTGCCCGGCGCTTTGTCCCACGATCCCGATCGTGCGTTCGGCCAAAAGGTCCTGTTCGGCTCTGGTCAGTTTGTTCCGATTACGATCCAGCCGGATCATCCGGAAAGTACGCGGCCCCGGCAATCCGACCACCGCGGCGCGCCACGGATAATAGATCCAGCGATCCGCTTCGTGCCCCTCCGGAATATCGGGCGCGGCAACCATTCTGCTGTATTCGGCGCGCAACGACGCACGCAGATCGAGGATTTCGATGCGCGGGTCGGCGCGCAGCGCGGCGAGTATCCGCGCGTCCTCCGGATCGGCGGGGTCGATGATCAGCGGCCGGTGGTCCGCCGCTCGGCTCCGGTCATCGCCCATGTCCGCGCCGGCCCTCCGTCGGCCGCCCGATCCCGCATCGCACATCGGGCGTACGCGCGGTCGACAGGCCGAGCGCGTCCTGTTCGCGCTGGGTCAGGGATCGCTGCGCTTCCTCGGCTGAGGCGGCATAGCTCCGGGTATCCCACCACAGCGGAACCGTTCGGTAGCGCTCGTCCGGATACGGCACCGCGGGAATGCGCTCGGCCGCAACCGCACCGCACGCCTCGTGGCGGGCCACGGTGAAGGAGGCCACAGTCGCGAAGCCGTAGCGGGCGCCGAGCAGGCGCGCGCCGTGCAGCACGGTGCGCGAGATCGCCGCGCTGAGTTCGCCCCGGTTGGCGGCATCGCGAGCGACCCACGCGCCTTTGGCCTCGATCACGCCCTGCGGTATCCGGTCGGCGATCATCTGCCGCAAGTCGTCCGCGCCCGGCTGACCGGCCCATTCGACCAGCGCGTGCGCCTGCCGCGCGTCGGTGTACGGACCTTGCATCCGCACCCCGGCGACCATGTCGCCGTCGGCGTCGAGCGCGGCGAAGAACAGCGCCGATGACGCACCGTCGGCGACCGTTTCGTATTCGAGCGCGTGTTCGACTCCGAAATGCCGGTAAACGGCACACGCCCCGTGCAGATACCGGTCCCAGAGTTCCGGCTGCACGCCCGGTTCGGAGACAAAGAACGCACACTCGGATTGCGCGTCGTAATACCGTCGCACTCCCCGCCCACGGGAGTTCCTCGGCACGACTGCAATCAGATCCACAGTCATGTTGTTCCTACTCCATCGCCGCGCTGCCATGCGCGATAGTCCAGCCCGATGCAGCCCTCCGCGGCCCCGAGCCGAGACGAAGTTGCCCAGGGCAGTATCCGTCATCGGACAGGAATTGACCAGCCGTCCGGTTAATCTTCCGAAAACTCTGTGGTACACGCCATATTTTCGCAGGTCAGAACCGGCGTATTCGAAATCGGAAATAACATGGAGACCAGTCGGTCCGAGGTCAGTTACCGATTAGCAATTTAAACGAGGATTGAAATGAACAACTCGACCGATTCCGGGGCGTGCCAGATCTCGATCTCTTCACGGTAGGCCCGGGTGATCTCGGCGGACGCCGTCGCGTCGTCGACCTGCGCCCAGACGTCCTCTACCGGATCGTGATAGTCGCCGTTCGGCGCGAACCGGGCATAGACGCCTTTCGGGACACGCACCAAGACGTCACCCACCGGCACCGCGTCCGGCGCGGGGTACTCGAAACAGACCACAGCGTTGTAGTTCCCGGCCGGATCCGGCACGTACACCGTGTACATCGGACGGTCCACGCCGTCCCCCCGGTCCCGCAGGCGGTCCTTGAGGAACTCGATGAGGTCGCTGTTGCTGACCTTGAAGCTCGGGCGCACGCGCGGGACGACCAGCCCGCCGTAGACCGCCTCGGCACGCACCGCGATCGCATAACTCATCGCGCGTCGACCGCCAGGTACAGATCGATCTTGTAGGCGTGCGGGTAGCACTCGAAATCGCCGGTGTAGGTCCGCTTGATCTGGTTGTGTTCCTCGGCGTAGGCGATCTGCGTCCACAGGTCGGTCATCACCTGCGGGAAGTTACCGACCGAGGAGAACCGTGCGTAGGCGCCGCGCGGCAGCCGGGCGACCAGGTGACCGCGGGTGACGTCGGCGAAGGACGCGCACTGATAGCCGACGATCTGGGTGTTGTACGTGCCCAGCTCACCGGTGTAGTCGGTGTAGGCGCTGGCCAACGGGCCGCCGAGTTCCTGGTGCAACACCGCCGCCCAGGCGGCCTCCAGATCCCGGTCACGCAGTTCCCCGAGCGCACGTTTGGGGCTGCGTACCGGCAGCCCGGCAACCCACGTCTCGTCCCGCTCGACGATCTCAAACTGCATGGAAAGACTCTTTCGAAAGAAGCCGGAGGTGAACCACCGCATCCGGTCGGTCGGAACCGCCATGCTACCAACCCCGACCGGGTGGTACCGATCACATATCGCACCCGGCGGCCGCTCGATCACCCCGCTGAACTGGACAGATGTCCGAAGCGGTACCGTCCGGACGGGACCGATCAACGATCGACGGCACCGGCCGGTCGCGTCGGCGCACCGTGGGCACGATCGCCCGGTTCGTCCCTCCCCTGGGACCACCGAAGGGAGTTCTGATGCACGAGACACCGATCTCCGACCGACGCTGCCACGCCCTCGGGCGCCGCACGGTATGGGCGGTCTACGCCACCGCCTCGTACGGCCGGTGCTGACGTGTGCCGGACCATCGCCGAACTCGACGCGGCGGTCGCCGACTGCTTCGCCTGCCCGCGTCTGGTCGCCTGGCGCGAGCTCGTCGCGCGACAGAAACGCGCCGCCTTCCGCGACCAGACGTATTGGGGCCGTCCCGTGCCCGGCTTCGGTCCGGCGGACGCGCGGATGCTGCTCGTCGGACTCGCGCCCGCGGCGCACGGCGGCAACCGGACCGGCCGCATGTTCACCGGCGACCGCAGCGGCGACGTGCTCTTCGCGGCGCTGCACGCGGTCGGTCTGGCCAACCAGCCGACCGCGGTCAGCGTCGACGACGGCCTGCGGCTGCACGGCGTGCGGGTCACCGCTCCCGTGCACTGCGCACCGCCGGACAACAAGCCGACGCCGGAGGAGCGAGATCGCTGCGGACACTGGCTGGCGACCGAACTGCGACTGCTGACGCCCACCGTCCGCTCGGTGGTGGTGCTCGGCGCGTTCGGCTGGCAGGCACTGCTTCCGGTGCTGGCCGAAGCGGGCTGGGCCGTGCCGCGCCCGCGACCGAGATTCGGCCACGGCGCGCACGTCGAACTGGCCGCCGCCGAGGAGGGCCGCGGTCCGCTGCACTTGTTCGGCTGCTACCACGTCAGCCAGCAGAACACCTTCACCGGACGACTCACTCCGGCGATGCTCGAAGCGGTGCTGGCCGAAGCGGCGCGGGTCGCGGGGCTCGAGGTGCGGCGAAGCCACGCGCCGCGCGGGTGATCGGTCGCGCATCGCCGCTCGGCAGCGGGTTCAGACGTGATCGACCAGGGCCGGATGACCCGCTTCGTGGGCGCAATGCGCGCAGCAGAAGTAGTCTCCACGCGCCTCCACACCGTGCCCGACGATCCGGCAGGAACAGTGCGTGCAGGTCGGGGCCATGGCGGTGATCGCGCATTCGAAGCTGTCGAAGGTGGCGGACTGGCCGTCGCGGGTGATGGTGAACGTCTTGTCGTACTCGTTTCCGCACGTATCGCAGGTCGCCATGAGATGTGGTCCTCTCGCGTCGATGGGCTCGAATATCGCAGTTCGCGGTACCCAGCGCCGAGGACGCGAAACGAGCCGGGAGACCTCAGCTCAGCCGCAGCGCCGCGACCGGGCAGCTGTCGACGACGAGCTCGAGCAGCTCCCGATCGCTCGTGACGGTGTCGGGCGGCACGACGATCCCGTCCGCGCCCACCCGGAACAGATCCGGCGCCAGCGCTTCGCACATGCCGTGCCCCGCGCAGACGATTCGGTCGGCGATGATCCTCATCGGACGATCCGCTCCAGCCGGATGGGCAAACCATCGGCGGGCACCGGTCCGGTTCCGGCGACCAGGGGCAGCTGGTAGCCGTCCGGCACGCTCCAGCGATACCGCAACAGCATTTGATGCACTACGGCTTTCACGGTCATGCCGCCGAAGTAGAGGCCGATGCACTTGTGCGCCCCGCCACCGAAAGGCGCCCAGGCGAAGCGGTGCGATCTGTCCTCACGACGGTGCTCGGCGAAACGTTCCGGGTCGAAGGTATCGGGATCGTGCCAGTACTCCTCGTTGCGCATCAGCCCGTACGTGCCACAGAGGATGAACGTCCCCTTCGGCAGGTAGTAGCCGAGGATGTCGGCGTCGGCGATGGTTTCGCGGACCTGCTGGGCCACCGGCGAGTAGACCCGCAGCGCTTCCTTGAACGCGAGATCGAGCGAGGGCAGGCGTTCGAGATCGTCGTAGTCCAGCGCCGGCTTGCCCAGCGCGACGGATTCGGCGCGCAGCCGCTCCTGCCATTCGGGGTGCCTGCCGAGTTCGTAGACCAGCATGGACGCGGCGATGGTGCTGGTGTCGTGGGCCGCCATCATCACGAAGATCATGTGCTCGATCACCTCGGCGTCGGTGAAGGTATCGCCGTCGGCGGTGCGGGCCCGGCACAGCACGCTGAACAGATCGCTGCCGCCGCCCGCGCGCTTCGCGGGCAACTCGCGGCGGAAGTGCTCCTCGAGCACCCGGCGGCCGCGCACGCCGCGGGCCCACACACCGCCCGGCACGTTCGCCCGGATCAAGGCGGCCCCGCCGCGCACCGCGTCCTCGAAGGCGCGCTCCAATCGTGCCGAGCCCGCGCCGGATTCGGCGCCCGCGAAGACTTCGGTGGCCTGCTGGAGCAGCAGTTTCTTGATCGACCGGTAGACCGGGAAATCGTCGGCGGGCTCCCACTGCGCGATGCCGCGGGTGATCCGAGGCGTGGTCAGGTCGAGGTACCCGATCAACCGCGGCCGCGTGAAGGCCTGCTGCATCACGCGCCGATGGAAGAGGTGGTCGTCGAAATCGCGCAGTAGCAGACCCCCGCGGAAGAACGGGCCGATCAGCCACTCCCAGCCGCGCTGCGCCGACAACACCTTGTCGCGGTCCAGCATCACCGCCTCGTAGCCCTCCGGACTGCCGAAGGTGACCATGCGCCGACCGAGCATGCCGAACCACTGCACCGGGCCGAAGCGGTCGAAACGCTTCCGCGCGAATTGGATCGGGTCGGCCAACGCGTGCAAGGTGTATCCGATGCCGGGGAGCCCGAAGTCACCGAGCACCGGTTTCAGTCCGCTGCCCGGCGGCGGATCGGCCAGCGGCCGCACCTGCGCCGGGTAATGCGCGACCGCTCGCGCGGCCGCGCGCTGCGCGTGCCACGCCCAGGTGGTCCGCGCCTGGCGGATCGTGCCGGAGATCTCATCGAACGACTGGGGCACAAGCAGACTCATGACCGTCTTCCCTTCGCGACACTGCGATAGTCCGACGATAGAGGAAACCATCGTTTCCGTAAACGGTTGTTTCCCAATTTTGGCTGTGCCAAGCTGGCGGGGTGACCCGTACCGTCAGCGGCACCTACCGCGGAGCCTCCACGGCCGAGCGCCGCGAGGACCGGCGCAGGCGGTTGCTCGACGCCGCCCTCGACATCATCGGCACACAGGGACTGTCGGCGTTGACCGTGCGCGGGGTGTGCGAACAGGCCAAGGTCGGCCCGCGCTTCTTCTACGAGGCGTTCGCCGACCGCGATGCGCTGGCCTCCGGGGTGCTGGTGGAGATCCAGCAGGCGGCGCTGGACCGGGCGAAGGCCGCCGTCGCCGAGACCACGGGCACGCCCGCCGACCGGATCCGCGCCGGAGTGGCGGCCCTCATCGTCGAACTCACCGACGATCCGCGACGCGCGAAAGTGGCGTTCGCCCAGACCTACGGCGACGAGGCGCTCATGCGCAGCCGGTTCGCGGGCATGCGCCAGGTCGCCGACGTCATCATCGAGCAGACCCGCCTGGTGCTCGAGCTGCCCGAAGGGCAGGACACCGCGATCGCCGCGACTTCCCAGCTGATCACCGGCGGCGCGGCCGAACTGGTTCTCGTATGGCTGGACGGGGGACTCGACGTCGACCGCGACGGGCTGATCGCGCTGCTGGCCGATTTCACCGTGGCGATGCTGGATCGGCTGCCCGCGGTCGCCGGACGACTGTCCGGCCGCACACCAGATTCCTGATCAGCGACGACATCAGCGGCTCGCGCAACCCGGCCAGCGCGGCGAAGTCCCCTGCGACGACGCGGTTGGTCGCCAGCGAGACGACCGCGCCGATCACCGCCTCGCCCGCCAGCTGCTGATGCGGGCGCGTCGCGCCGAGCGCCTCGGCGAAACCGTCCACCAAAGCCGCCTGGGTCGCCAACCGCCGCTCCAGCACCGGCCTTCCCGCCGCGTACACCTCCACCAGGAAGACCTTCGCCACCTGTGGTTCTTGCGCGAGGGTGGAGAAGTAGGCGTCGAGTGCCCGATCGATCCGCTCGAGCGGCGTGCCGTCAGCGGCGAGCGCGCCCGTGATCCTGGTCATCACGATCTCCACGGCCATGTCGTAGGCGGCGAGGAAGCACGCCTCCTTGTTCGCGAAGTGCTGGTAGAAGGTCATCCTGGACACCTTGGCCCGCTTCAGCACGTCCGCCACCGTCGCCGCCGCGTAGCCCTTGTCCGCGGCCGCTTCGATCATCGCCACCAGCATGCGGGCCCGCTGCGCGGCCACCACCTCTTCCGGCGCGATCCCGTGATTGCCGCCGTGCAGTTTCCCGCCGGCCCGAGCCTTCAGCAACGATCCTCGCTCCACAATCCGATGCTATGCGTGCGTGCGCCGCTCGCGTGCCGGGTCGACACGCGACGCCGTGCCGCGCGATCGAACCGCGAACGCCGACGAACGGGGCACAATGACCGTCCGAGAGTGCTCGATTCGACGAAGAAGGAGCGTGATCGGCAGTGCGAAACAGGCAGTTGGTCGGACGAAGCGCCCTGATCGCGGCGCTGTGCGTCGGCGGGTTCGCGGCGTCGGCGGGTCCCGCGACCGCGGACGAACCCGCATTCGTGAACATCGGAGTCATCCGCACCTTCGGCGACACCTGCTACGGCGAAGGCCGAGCGGGCGTCTCCTCGCCCGCCGGAATGCCCGGGGCGGCCCGTTTCGGCATCAGCTTCGTCAGCGACACGCCGATGGGCATGCCGTGCACCTTCACGGCGTTCGCCAATTGGCGCAACCTCGACACCGGCGCGGCAGGCACGGTGGCCGTGCCCGTCAGCGACAAGACCGCTCGGAATCAGCCGGCCGCGACCGTCTTCGCCGCCCTGCCCACCGGCCCGGGTCGAGTGCGGGTCGACGTGACCACCGACTATCCGCACGTAGCGGCTCCGCCGGTCGAGATACGGATCAGCTGAGCGGCGGTTGCGCCCGCCACGTCCCCGCTTCACCGCCGCGTCCGATATCGCGACAAGATCAGCCTCGGAGCCCTGCGCATCAAGACCCTCGGACTCTGCCGTCTGCCCGGCTGATCATCACCCTGCGCCCGCTTTTCCTGCCTCCATCTTCCGTGAACCGAGGCGGAAGATGCCGATGCGCGGGCGGTGCCCGGCTCCTAGACTGGGGAACTGCGGCACGGTCGACCGTAGAAGCGCCAGGGCGATTCCGCGATCGGCACACCACGAAGTCCCGATCCAGCAAAGGGCCGTCTACTCACGGCCCGTCCCGATGGAGGAGGGCCGCATGCCCGATTCGTTCCACATGCGTGTCTGTCTGCTCGGCCAGGGCTGCGTCTGCCCGACGGTCACCCTGTTCCTCGCCCCGGAGCCACTGATTCCCGGCGGCAACATGCTGCACCTGCTCGAACAAACCCCGATCGCCGAGGACACCGGAACACCGAGCGTCGATCCCGAACTGATCGACGTGGTCGAGAGCGAGCCCGCCGGTCCAGCGCTGCGCGCCGAAGTCCACCGATTCCGCTCCGGCCGCCCCGACCCGCACCGGATCCACGACATCCTGCACGACCACCACATCACCGACGCCGCACCGATGGGCCTGGAAGTCACCGATCCCACCGAACTCACCCGCCTGGAGCTGCTGCCCGAGCACCCGATCGGGTACCGCCGCATCGACGACTTCCAGCAGGAAGCGACCGCCCGCGCCATGCTCGCGGTCTATCGCCTCTTCGAAGTCGATCAGCGAGTGCGCCTGATGTACCACGGCTACGCCGACCCCGGCACGGGATGGTTCGCACTGCGAACCGCCACCGCCTGAGAGGGCAGGCAGGCGCGGGATTCCTCGGCGCCTTCGCCTACGCGAGCGGGCTGCCCGGTATAAGAACCACCTCGACCATGAGCGCGCCTTCTTGGGCGCTTCCCTCGGCCGACTCACGGCGGAAGGTCGTTCGCGCGGCGGGCGGCGGGTCACCAACTGGTCCAAGTCGGCGCTGATCGAGTCGCAGAAGCCGCCGGGCGCGACCGGGTCATACCCGCGATGACCCCGTTCCATCGCCACCACCTGATCGACGGACTCGACTCTGTTGCACGAGGTCAGCATGCCTTCGTTCCACACCGTGAATTCCCAGCTGCGTGCGGAAGCGGCAGGTAGATCCGCGGTGTATTTGCGCTGCTCCACTACACCCCGGTAGACCGCACCGGATTCGTCGAGCAAACTGACGATCAACTCGCTGACGATGTGGCGATACCGCCCGCCACCGTCCTCCCAATCGTTGCCACGATAGGTCCGCAGCTTCCATCCGGTGAACACGGCCGACGGGTTGACCGGATTCCACTCGCGCAGCTTCCAGATCTCCGGCGCGCAGTTGCTCGCCCGCAAGCTTTTCGCGGCCCCTTCCGCCTTGCGCAACATAACGGTGAGGCGGTCGGCGCCGATCGTGGCGGAGTAATCGTCCTCGGATAAGTAATCCATCGTCATCCCTCACGGTTCCCAGTGCCACGACGCCGCTCGTATGCTCCCCGCAGCCCCGCACCAGCCCGCTTGGCCACACGCTGCGCCTGCTGACCACGTTCCGATCTGACCGCCCGCCGAGCCGACTCCGCGGTCCGACGACCGACGTCTTGCCCGAGTTCGCGCAGTTGCGCGGCCCGTTCGGAATCGCGCAGCTGACGCATCTGCTCGGGGGTGGCAAGCTGCGCTATCTGCCGTGTCGCCGTTTGGATGTGCTCGATCCCCTCCTGCGCGCCCTGAATTCCGCGCTGCACAACCACGTGATCCCTGGCTGTTTCCAATGACTTCCGCAACAGTCCGGCCTGCACGACAACAGTTCCCGCGACGCGATCGACCAGGGAGCGGCGACTCGAACCGAAGACGCACACCGCGTTGATCACCAAGACCACGATCGCGATCAGCCACAGCACGAAGGACAGAAGGAACCGGCCCGCCAATAGCGCGATGCACGCGCACGAGTACAGCCCGACGTCGGTCATCGTGCCCACGAAAGCGCGCCGCGCCGCCTGCCCCCGCCCCAGTCGGTCCTCGCCGCCGCGCACCGACCCCACTCGGAGATCGAGCAGGGCTTTGCCCAAAGTCCGTCCTTGCCAAGCCAATCCAGCGAACTGATAAGCGAACGTCGCCGCGATCAACGCGCCGAATGCTTCGATGATGAAGACGAGCACCGTATGCACGACTTCCATACCGAACGTCTTGCCTGCCCCACCCCAGTTCCCATTCGACTGAATCACATCCCACACGCCGGTCCCAGCGAGATCCGCCCAGCCCGAAAGGTAATCGGCGATCCGATAGTGCGTCACCGCTCCCAACAACACCGCCAACCCCAGCACGAGACCGAAATCCACCCCCCAAGCCGCCGCCCGCCGCCCTGCCGGAACCAGGTCCCCAGCCCCCTGCCCGTCGGCCATCCCGAGCACCTCCATCCCGAATCGACACGGCACCCGCTCCGGGGCGACTCCGGCACGAATCGTCGCAGCTCACAACGTTGTTCCGGTATCCATCGTTCGACCGACGGTCAGCGAGCCGCCCCGGTTCGATCGCGTTTCGACCTGCCGCCCATGGGGCCCGACGGCGGCTCCCGACGCACTGCGCATCTCCGAGAACGACAAGCGCCGAACGTTATTCGTGCGCAGACTGTCGTCCGACCTCGGTGAGTGATCTCGATTCCGACGCCGGTGAGACCTGCGGACGGCACTTTGTGGAGCGGATCACCAAGGCCCGTCTCGAGTGGTACCCCGACGTACCCCTTGGTAGGTTTCGGCTTGTTCGCGCAGCGTCGCGCACCACCTCCAGCCTTTGACTCGCGGAACCTTCCTTCGATCCACAGTTCGCACGCCTCTTCCGTCATGGAAGGAGGCAGGAATCGTCATACCCACGGCATCCCCTCATGCCTGCCACCCTGTCCTCGCAGGCGTGGCCGTCCGTCCCATCAAGCCTTGGAGCACCGGTGATTACTGCACTACCGCACCAGTCCGTGGAACTCGACGCGGTCATCTTCGACTACAACGGCGTCATCGGCCTGCAGCCCACTGTTCCCATGTGGAGCGAGCTCGCCGAACTCGCCGGATGGCACGCAGACCAGCTCGAGCTCTTCCAAAATGTCTTCTGGAGCGCCCGCGAACCCTACGATTCCGGCGACTTCGATGACGCGGACTTCTGGACCACCGTGCTCGGCCATCGCCCGGACCCGGAACTGCTCACCCAGTTGCGCGCCGTCGACACCGCGCTGTGGACCCGGACCGACGACCGCGTCGTAGCCCTCCTCCACCATGCCCGCCGGGCAGATCTCCCGATGGTGCTGCTCTCCAACGCACCCCACCCGGTCGGCGATGCCCTCGACGCCTCCGACTGGCGCACCCTGATGACCGACGCCCTCTACTCGGCCCGCCTCGGCATGAACAAACCCCACCCCGACACCTACCGAAACGCCCTCGCCGCGACCGGAGTTCGCGACCCCAGCCGCGTCCTGTTCGTCGACGACCGCGCCGACAACTGCCAAGCCGCCGCAAGCCTCGGCCTACGCACCCTCCACTACACCGGCTCCCCCACCGATATCGCGGCGCACCTCCGCGTCACCACCATCGCCGCGTAGGTCCTGCTGGTTCGCGCAGCATCGCCGGGATCGGCACAACACCGCTGCCGCTCGGTGGTGGACACGAGCCCGGCCAGACGCCACACAGAAACAAAAAGGCGAGTGCTCTACCCGAGCACTCGCCTTTGGTGGGCCTAATGCTGCACAACCCGAACCTGCTGACGGTCGCAGGGCCGGCTATTCGAATCACACCGGTAGGTACTCGGCGAATGTGAGCGGTCGTGTGCCAGGGGCGCGCCGCGGGCCAGGTCGTAGGCGGCAAGAAAGCACGCCATCGACCCATCAGACCTTCACCAACCGCATTCGACGCACGATACCTCGCATCGGCTGCTGCCGATGCGGCGCGGAACGAGTGGCACGAAATCCCCTTGGAAAGTACGCTTCTCGAAGTTGCAGCAATGGTTCGGCGACCGAAACAGGGATGCACCGAAGACCGCGTCCCCAAAACAGCACACACGAACATCTGGAGCACCATTCTTGAGTACGCCACGGTCCCGACTGGAAACCCCGGCCTGTCCAGTCGTCCACGGCTCGCCGATGGCTACCGAAGGTCCGAGGGTGTCGCTGTACTCGTCGGAATTCGCCGCGGATCCGCACCGTGTTTACGACGAAATGCGAGCACAATACGGCTCTTTGGCTCCGGTTGAGTTGGCGCCGGGCGTGCCGGCCACGTTGGTGGTCGGGTATGACACCGCGCTGCGGATCCTCAACGATCCCGAGCACTTCCCTGTCGATCCGCGCACCTGGCAGCAGAACATCCCGGCCGACTGCCCCGTCCTGCCGCTTATGGAGTGGCGCCCCACCGGGAGTCGAAGCGACGGAGCGGCCCTACAGCGCTACCGGCAGGCAATCACCACGAGTATCAACGCGGTGGATCTGTACGCTCTCGATGCCACGGTGGAGAAGATCGCCCTCCCGCTGATCAACACCTTTTGCCAGGCCGGTACAGCTGATCTGATCAGTCAGTACGCGTTGCCGCTCGCATTCGCGGTCACCGATGCTCTGCTGGGCTGCCCGCCGGAAATCGGACAGCGGGTCGCCGCGGGCATGGCCGCGATGTTCGAGGGGATCGATGCCGAGGACGGCAACAAGATGATCATCGAGGCGCTGCTGGAACTGCTGGCCCTCAAACGGACCCATCCTGGCAACGACATCACCTCGCTACTACTGCGGCATCCGGCCGAACTCGATGAACTGGAGATGATCCACCAACTGAACAGCGTCTACGGCGCCGGGATCGAACTGCAACAGAACCTGATCGGCAACACCCTGCTGCTGATCCTTACCGACGAACGCTTCGGCGGAAGTGTCGTCGGCGGGAACCTGTCCACCCGAGACGCCTTGGACGAAGTCTTGTTCAAGAACCCGCCGCTGGCGAACCTCCTCACCACCTACCCCCGTCAGCCGATCCTCATCGACGACGTCTGGCTGCCCGCGCACCAGCCGATCCTCATCAGCATGGCCGGCTGCAACAACGACCCCAAGATCCGGACCGAGACTCACACAGGCAATCGCTCGCATCTGGCGTGGGGCATCGGCCCACATGCCTGCCCCGCGCAGTCGGTGGCCTACCTGCTCGCTCAAAACGCCATCGATCAGCTTCTCGATGCGCTGCCCGAGATCCAGCTGGCCATACCGGCCGACGCACCGACCTGGCGGCCTGGCCCCTTCCACCGGTCCTTGGCGGCTCTACCGGTCACCTTTCCCCCCTCTGCTCCGTTGAACGAGTACTGAGAATCTCGCAATCTCCCACGCGCGTCGGAAGCGACTGAGCGACCGTCTCGATGGCCCGCAGTGATACCCGCCGCCAGGCCAGCGACCTGAATTCCGTGGAGCGCAGTTGGAAACGACTCGTCCTGCCGCGGCTCGGTGCGGTGATCCACCACTGATCCGTGTGGAGGACGGCCGATGACTGAACCGCCGCAGGGTGTTCGCACAATGTCAAAAAACAGCGAAGCCACAGGCCAATGACCTGCGGCTTCGCCATTCAGTGGAGCTAAGGGGAATCGAACCCCTGACCTTCTCGATGCGAACGAGACGCGCTACCAACTGCGCTATAGCCCCGTGCGGTTCCGGGGAACCGCGCTGTGACACTGTATCAGGCCAGCCCCCTAGACTCCGAATCGGTATCCTGACCTGCGGAAATGCGATGCACTACGCGCCCGCCGCGCGGCGGATGTCGCCGCTGGTGCGGGTGCGCAGGGCGCGGGCGGTGGCCGGGTCGAAGGGGTCGAGGTGGGCGAACATGGGGTCTTCGTCGTCGGGCTCGATCAGGGTGGAGCGGCGACGGATCGCGCGGGCGGTGTCGCGGTCCATGGTGCCGCGCCCGGCGCGGCCCCGGCGCGCGCGTGGATCGGCTTCGTCTTGGTGGCCGCGGTTGAGGCGGGCCGCCCGGTTACGGCGGATCTCCTCCTCCATCCGCACCTGCTTGCGAAGGTAGGCCAGATAGGTCGCCAACACCGTGAGGGCGAGTCCGCAACCCCACCACAGCATGGGGGTGAACACGAACGCGAGGGCGCCGAAGAGGATGGCGGTGAGCAGCAGGCCGAGCACGGCGCGCTGCCGGAAGGTGTAGCGGGCCGCGCGGGCGATGGCGTCGGCCTCGGGATCGTAGCCGCCACGACCACGGCGGCTGGGGACGAAATCCGGCTCGTCCGGGCCCGCGTCGTCGTAGTCGTCGTACTCGTCGTAGTCCACGATGGCGGGCGCGGTGGAGCGCGCAGGCGGGATTCTGGCCGCGACCGGCTCGGGGTGGTGTGCGCCCACGCGGTCATCATCGGTCCCCGCGTCGATCTTCGCAGCGACTTCGGCGGCTTCGTCGTCGTCCGGCTCGTCGTAACGCGTCTCGCGGTCCTCCGCTTCGTCCTCCTCCGGTGTGGCGGAGGCGAAGTCGTCGATCTCGATGTCGTCCGTTTCGGCGGCAGCGATGTCGGATGCCACGGCGTCGTCGGCCGCGGGTGTGTTCTCCTCGTCGGTCTCGGTGACGGGCTCGTCGGCCGGTGTCGTCATCCGGTCCTCCGCATCATCGCTGTGGGGATACTCTCTCGGTACGCGGCGTCCATCGTGTCGCCCACGGGGCCGCCAGTTCGGATCGGTTTCGTGCCCGGCGGCCGGGCCTTTCTTGAGACGCCGTTTGCCGCCGCCGCGGTGCAGGACCCTGGTTGCCAGCGCGGCGTCGGTGGTCCGGCGGATTCTGGGGTGACGGTCGGCGAGGATCGGGAACAGGACGAAGACCCAGAGCACGACCAGACCGATCCACAGGATCGAATTCGGCATCGCGTCAACACCTCCGTCCCGCCTGGATTTCCTCCGGCTCGGCCCGCCAGCGGCGCGTCACACGCCCCGCGCTCGGCCGGCCCCCGTCCGACGCGACGGCGCGGACGCCGATCCCCTCGCAGGCTCACTGCCGATGGCACAAGACGCACCATCGACGTCCGTAGGCTAATTCCGGGTAGCACCAAGTTCCGGCAGGCGCGCCGTGCACATCCGCCACACCTGTCACATTCCCACCAATGTCACCGCGATCCGGTGGCCGGTTCTACAGCAGGGTGACGCGCCCCTCTCGCACCAGCCGGTCCAGGACCGTTCCGGCGAGTTCCTCGACGGTCATGCCGACCAGCAGGTGATCCCGCCAGGCGCCGTCCACGTCGAGGTAGCGCCGCAGCAGCCCCTCTTCCCGGAAACCGACATTGCGCAACACCGCCTGGCTGGCCAGATTCTCGGGTCGAACGGTCGCCTCCACCCGATGCAGGCCGACCGGCCCGAAGCAGTGGTCGAGACCGAGCGCCAGCGCCGCCGTCGCGACGCCTTGCCCACTGAGATCCTTGGCCACCCAATAGCCGATCCAGGCCGAGCGCAGTGCGCCGCGCACGATATTGCCAACGGTCAGCTGCCCGCCGAACGCGCCGTCGACTTCGATCACCAACGGGATCATCGCGCCGCGCCTGGCCTCCGCCTTCAGGCTCGACCACAGCGACGGCCAGTTGGAGGCGTGGTTGCGCGCCTCCCACGCCCCGCGGCCGGTGGGCTCCCACGGCTCGAGATGCGCTCTGTCCCGCAACCGGATCCGGCTCCAGGCCGCCGCGTCGCGCAGCCGCACCGGACGCAAGGTCACCTGCCCCGCCGCCACCCGAACCGGGCCGAGTCGCGCGGGCCAACCCGGATGCTGCGTGGCCCGGAAAACGTTCATAGCTTCCACGTCTCAGCCGCGCTGTGCGAGAAAGGCGACCTGGACTTCGTCACCGGTGCGGATGTCGGTGTCGTCCGGGTCTATCACGATCAGGCTGTTCGCTTCGGCGAGCGTGGCGAGCAGGTGCGAGGACGAGTTCCCGTTGCCGAGCGGCTGCACGAGGTATTCGCCGGTGGCTTCGTCTCGCATGAGCTGCGCGCGCAGGTACCCCTTGCGCCCCTCCATGGAACTGATCGGCGTGATGGTTCGCGCGCTGATGATCCGGCGCATGGGATGCCTGCGCCCCAACGCGATTCGGATCAAAGGCCGCACCATCACCTCGAACACCACCAGCGCACCCACCGGGTTGGAGGGCAGCAGGAACGTCGGCACCTCGTCGCGGCCGAGCCGCCCGAAGCCCTGCACCGAGCCGGGATGCATGGCCACGCGGGTGATTTCGAGCTCGCCGAGGCCTTCCAGCGCCTCTCGGACCTGTTCGGAAGCCCAGCCGCCGACCGCGCCCGCGATGACGACCACCTCGGAGCGCACCAGCTGCCCCTCGACCACGTCGCGCAGCCTGCGCGGATCGGAACTCACGATGCCCACACGGTTGACGTCCGCGCCCGCATCCCGCGCGGCCGCGGCCAGCGCGTAGGAGTTCACGTCGTAGACCTGGCCGGGGCCCGGGGTGCGGTCGATATCGATCAGCTCGCCGCCCACGGAGAGCACCGATAGTCGCGGACGCGGGTGCACCAGCACTTTGTCTTGACCGACCGCGGCGAGCAGCCCGACCTGCGCTGCGCCGATGATGGTTCCCGCACGCACCGCCACATCGCCCGGCTGGACGTCGTCACCGATCCGCCGCACGTAGTCGCCGGAGCGCACCGGCTCGTACACCTTGATCCTGGCCCGCCCGCCATCGGTGAAATCCAGCGGGAGCACGGCGTCGGCGAGCGTCGGCATCGGCGCGCCGGTGTCCACCCGGACGGTCTGGCGAGGCTGCAAGCGGATCGGCTGACGTGAACCGGCGACCACCTCGCCGACCACCGGAAGGGTCAGGTCGACGAGTTCGCCTTCTTCATCCCGAATGTCGGCCCCCGCGGAGGCCACGTCCACACTGCGCACGGCATAACCGTCGATGGCCGCCTGGTCGAAGCCCGGCAACGGCCGTTCGGTGACGACGTCCTCGGCACACAGCAGGCCCTGGGCCTCGGAGATCGCGACCCGGACCGGCCGGGGCGCGACCGCCGCGGCGGTCACCTTGATCTGCTGATCCTCAACCGAGCGCATCCAGCCCTTCCTGATCCTCTCCGCACTCCATCCGATCTCGCCCGCACGCGCGATCCCGCCGCGGCGCAAGCGCATTCGCGCGCACCGCGGTGACCATCATTCGTACCCGACGGTCCACTCTCGGCGAAACCCCCGGCCGGGTCCGTCAGTCGTCGGTCGTCAGCTGCGGATCCCAGTCCGGACCGAGGCGGTGCTGCAGCCACTCCCGCAGAGCGGGGCCGTATTCCTCTCGTTCCAGTGCGAAATCGACCGCAGCACGAAGATAACCGCCCGGGTTGCCCAAATCGTGGCGCGACCCACGGTGCACCACCACATGAACCGGATGCCCCTCGGCGATCAACAGTGCGATGGCGTCGGTGAGTTGCAGTTCGCCGCCGGCGCCGGGCTCGATGCGGCGCAGCGCGTCGAAGATCGCGCGATCGAGCAGGTACCGGCCCGCGGCGGCGAACGTCGACGGCGCGTCGGCGAGCGCGGGCTTCTCCACCATGCCCTTGACGCGCAGCACATTCGGGTTCACCGCGTCGGGCACGGGCGCGACGTCGAAGACACCGTAGGCGCTGACCTCGTCCTTGGGGACGTCGATGGCGCACAGCACCGTTCCACCGCGCTTGCGGCGCACCCGGCACATCACATCCAGCACGCCGCGGGGCAGCACGAGGTCGTCGGGCAGCAGGACGGCGATGACGTCCTCGTCGGCGTCGAGGGCCCGCTCGGCCTGGGCCACGGCGTGCCCGAGCCCGAGCGGCTCCTCCTGCACCACCGAGGTGACATCGAGCAGTCCCGGCGCTTTGCGGACCTTCTCCAGCAGCTTGAACTTGCCGCGCTCCTCCAGCGTGCTCTCCAGCACCAGGTCCTCGACGAAGTGCGCGACGACGCCGTCCTTGCCCGGAGACGTGACGATCACCAGCCGCTCCGCGCCGGAACCGGCCGCCTCGGCGGCGACCAACTCGATGCCGGGTGTGTCCACCACAGGAAGAAGTTCCTTGGGCACCGTCTTGGTCGCGGGCAGGAACCGCGTTCCGAGCCCGGCAGCGGGCACCACGGCCGTGCGGAAGCACGACACCACTGCGGCGTCACCGGGCTGTCCGGCCTTTGCTGTCATACGCATACCCTATCCATCCATCACGCCGCCGGATCGGCGTCGCGCCGACCGGTCCCGGGGTGAGCCTATGGTGATCACTGTGAAGATGCCCGGCGAGCGCGACAAACATGCATGGCGCACCGAACTCCTCGCCCGCCGAGCTGTGATACCTGCCACGGAACGCGAAAAGGAAGCGTTCGCCCTGGCCGCAGCGGTCGAAGCGGTCAGCGCTCGCGGGTGGGTCTGCGCGTATGTACCGGTGGCGGGCGAACCGGGATCGACCGCGATGCTGGACGCGCTGCTGGCCGGTGGTGCGCGGGTACTGCTGCCGGTCACCGGGCCGCCGGGACCGCTGAGCTGGGCCGAATACACCGGAGCGAGCGCCATGCGCCGCGCCCGCTACGGATTGCTGGAACCCACCGGCGCCGTGCTGCCGCCGGAGACCGTCACCCGCGCCGAACTGATCCTCGTCCCCGCTCTCGCCGTGGACCTGCGCGGCGTGCGGCTCGGCCGCGGCGCCGGTTACTACGACCGCACGCTACCCGCCGCACGGCCGGACGCGCGCCTGGTCGCGGTGGTCCGGGACGACGAACTGGTCGACCGATTGCCGGAGGAACCGCACGACCTGCGCATGGGCTGGGCGCTCACGCCGCGCGGTGGCCTGCGCCGGCTGGGCGACGATTACCCTGGGGAATGAAACACCGATTGGCGGTGTTGGCACTGTCGGCTGTAGAGTGCCAGATCGACGAACACCGCGGAGGATCCTGTGCCTACTTACTCGTATGCGTGCACCCAGTGTGACAACCGCTTCGACATCGTTCAGTCGTTCACGGACGAAGCGCTGACCGTGTGCTCGGAGTGCTCCGGGAAGCTGCGCAAGCTGTTCAACTCGGTCGGCATCGTCTTCAAGGGCAGCGGCTTCTACCGCACCGACAGCCGCGGTGGCTCCTCCACCGCCAGCGAGCCCGCCAAGTCCGACAGCAGCTCGAGTTCGTCTTCCACTTCTTCCGACTCCGGCTCGTCGAGCGGGTCGACCGCGTCCACCAGCACGGCCGTAGCCAGCTGATTCGACGGTTTTCCACAGCCGGTCACCTATCCACAGCCCACCTTGATCCTGGCCGGGCGAGCGCACGTCCGGCCATAGGATCCGGCCATGACTCGCGCACTCGCCGATCTCGGCCGCGGCTGGAATGTCTCCGGGTGGCAGCGCCCGCCCTGGGCCGACGCCGTCCTCGCCCGACGATCGCTGGCCGCCGTTCTCGCCGCGCTCGCGGCGTTCCTCTTCCTTCGTGGTGATCCCGGCGCCGAACGCACCACGGTGCTCGTCGCGGGCCGGGACCTCGCGCCAGGACGACTTCTCGAGGCAGATGACCTGCGCGCCGTCCCGCGCGAGGCGGGCACGCTACCGGCGGGCGCGGTCACCGATCCCGGCGCGCTCGTCGGCGCGACGCTGACCGGCGCCATGCGCCGAGGCGAGGTATTCACCGACCTGCGCGTCGTCGGCCCGCGCTTGGCCGCGGCGGCGGCCGGTTCCCGCGAGGCGCGGATCGTGCCCGTCCGCCTCGCCGATACGGCGGTCGCCGACATCTTGCGCGCGGGCGATCGCGTCGACGTGATCGGCGCCGAAGACGCGGGTGGGCCCGGCGCCCGTCCCGCCCGCACGCTCGCCACCGATGCCGCCGTAGTGCTCGTCTCAGGCGCCGGCGCGGGGAGGGGAGCCGCCGAACGCGTGGTCTTGGTCGCGATGGACGCCGAGCACGCCACCGCCGTCGCGGGCGCGTCCCTGCGCACCGCACTCACCGTCGTCTTTCACTGACCCGCCGATCATGCTTCGCCGAATATTCGCCGATGGCTCATTAGCATCGGGCCTACCGGCGCGCGGGTACCGCCGAGCAGGACTGCCCAGCTCCACGGAAAAGAGGAGACACCGGCCATGCTCAAAGAGTTCAGAGATTTTCTGTTCCGCGGGAATGTGATCGACCTGGCGGTCGCCGTGGTCATCGGTACGGCGTTCGTCGCGATCATCACCGCGATCAGCAACGGAATCATCAATCCGCTGCTCGCCGTCATCGGCGGGCCCGGCGATATCGGCCTGGGTTTCCGATTGGTGGCCGACAAGCCGGCGACCTTTGTCCAGGTCGGTCCCATCATCACGGCCGTGATCAATTTCCTGATCATCGCCGCGGTGCTGTTCTTCGTGCTGGTGCTGCCCGCCGCGCGATTGAAGAAGCGCTTCCGGCCCGACGACACCACACTCACCGATTCGGAGGTGCTGATCCAGATCCGCGACCTGCTCGCCGAGGGCCAGACCAGCTCGGGCGGGCGGCACGAATTCTGAGTTCGACTGTGCCGCATGCGAAACGGGCCCGTCGGCGACGGGCCCGTTCGCGTGAGTATCCCGCGCTCAGCCGAGGCTGAAGGGCTGACCCCACAACGTCACCCACGTGATGACATTGTCGGTCTCGACCTCGACGCTCACAAAGGCCCGCGCCTGGGCATAGCCCCCGCAGCCGTTCAAGCCGATGGTCTCATCAGCCCACGTCACCGAACCACTCGTGCCCTTGAAGGCATTACGGGTCTTGTGCGTCTCGTTACCGAAATCGTCGGCCTGCTCCAAATCGAGCACATAGAACGACTTCGCCTGACCCGGACCCAACGACAAGTTGCCACCGGAGTTGGCACCCACGCCACCGGTGACATTCTGGCCGTCGCTCCAGTCCAGATTGCCATCCACACCACCGGTGGCACCGCCACCAGCGATATTCACCTGGCAGCCCACGGTGTAACCCGGAAATATCTTGCCCCCGGCCGTACCCGACAGGTCCACTTGCGCGCTACCGGACACCCACGCGTTGCGGTGCAACGGCGTCGCGCCCATGGACGGACTGATGTTGGCCGATTCGCCGACCAGACGGATGGTCACAACGGTGCCATCGGACAACGTCTTGGTCAGCTCCCCACCCGGCAGCGGAACGAAGGTGTCGGCATTCGCCGCACCCGTGGAGAGCAGGCCTACCGCGATGGCCGCGGACGCGCACAGCCCGGCCGCGCGTGCCGACATTTTACGATCGAACATGACGGTGATTCCCCTAAAGATTCGAGTTCGCTTCAGCGAAAAGAGATTGATGGATCCGACCCGCGTCAGCCGATGCTGAACGGCATCCCGTAGAGGGTGGTCTTCGAGTAGTGATCGCCGATGATCTCGACGACCGTGTACGAACGCGCCTGCGCGTAACCCGCGCAGCCCTGGATCTGGATCTCGGCATCCTGATACTCCACCGAGTACACACCCGGCTTCAGGATGTCCTTGTAATCGATCTGAACGAACTTGACCTCGCCGGGACCGAGGTTGACGCCGATCGAACCACCGGCGCTCGCGCCGCTGAGATTCACGCTGCCCGACACACCGGCGGAGATCGCGTCGTCGGCGATGCTGACCTGGCAGCCGACGACGTAACCGGTGCTCAACTGCGAGGCACCGTGAGTGGACGAATTATTCGTTCCCGGATTCCCGGTCGGACCGTTGTTCGGCCCGATCGTTCCTTCGGGGGTGACGGCTACATCGGCGATGGCGTTCCCCGAAACCCACACGACACGGCCGGCACCGTTCGCGGCAAGGGATGGGGAGATCAGGGCGCGCTCACCGGTGCGAGCGATGTTCACGCCAGGTCCTGCCTTGTGACCGTCCGGCAACGGCACGAAGGTATCGGCATTGGCAGCGCCGGTCGACAACAGACCGGTAGCTACGGCCGCCACGGCGGCGGCGCCCGCGACGCGGACGCCTCGAGACAGACCGTTGATGCGGTACTTGCTCATGTTTTTCCTCATCAGGTTGCATCCGCCCGCCCCAGGGTGTCGAGGCGGGACGTGTCCCTCCAAAGCCGACGGCACGCAGTGGAATGTGTTGTCCACCAGACGTTCCGCCGGCCCATCGCGTCATCGAGCGATCTCGGACGAAACAATGCTATTCGGTATCAACCAGACTTTTCCGGAAATTCAGGCAATTCGTCTCGCGAAGTAACGGATCCGACTAGGATCGCGCAGCCCTTGCGGCACATTCGAATTCATGACGAAATGGACCCGCCGCGCTGCGAGGGGTCCATTTCATCTGTCGCTATGGGCTTTTCACCCGCCGTTCACTCAGCCGAGGCTGAAAGGCTGTCCCCACAACGTCACCCACGTGATGACATTGTCGGTCTCGACCTCGACGCTGACAAAGGCCCGCGCCTGGGCATAGCCCCCGCAGCCGTTGAGACCGATGGTCTCATCAGCCCACGTCACCGAACCACTCGTGCCCTTGAAGGCATTACGGGTCTTGTGCGTCTCGTTACCGAAATCGTCGGCCTGCTCCAGGTCCAAGACGTAGAACGACTTCGCCTGGCCGGGGCCGAGCGAGAGGTTGCCGCCGGAGTTGGCACCGACGCCACCGGTGACGTTCTGGCCGTCGCTCCAATCGACATTGCCGTCCACACCACCGGTCGCACCGCCACCGGCGATATTCACCTGGCAGCCCACGGTGTAACCCGGGAAGATCTTGCCCCCGGCCGCGCCGGAGAGCTCGACCTGCGCGCTGCCCGAGACCCATGCGTTGCGGTGCAACGGCGTCGCGCCCATGGACGGGCTGATGTTGGCCGATTCGCCGACCAGACGGATGGTCACAACGGTGCCATCGGACAGCGTCTTGGTCAGCTCCCCGCCCGGCAGCGGAACGAAGGTGTCGGCATTCGCCGCACCGGTGGAGAACAGGCCCATGGCGATGGTGGCAGCGGCGCCGAGGCCGGCCATCCGCGCCAGGTTCTTACGGTTGATCATGGTTTGGTATCCCTCGAGGGTTGAGTCCGCTTCAGCGGGAAGATGGTTCGTTGGATTCGACAGACGTCAGCCGATGCTGAACGGCATCCCGTAGAGGGTGGTCTTCGAGTAGTGATCGCCGATGATCTCGACGACCGTGTACGAACGCGCCTGCGCGTAACCCGCGCAGCCCTGAATCTGGATCTCGGCATCCTGGTATTCGACGGAGTAGACACCGGCCTTGAGGATGTCCTTGTAGTCGATCTGAACGAACTTCACTTCGCCGGGACCGAGGTTGACGCCGATCGAACCACCGGCGCTCGCGCCGCTGAGGTTCACGCTGCCCGACACACCGGCGGAGATCGCGTCGTCGGCGATGCTGACCTGGCAGCCGACGATGTAACCGGTGCTCAACTGCGACGAACCATGCGTCGAGGAGTTGTTGGTTCCGGGGTTGCCCGTCGGACCGTTGTTGGGGCCGACGGTGCCTTCCGGCGTCTCGGCGACATCGGCGACGGCGTTGCCCGACACCCAGACCACCCGGCCTGCGCCGTTGGCCGCCAGCGACGGCGAAATCAGGGCCCGCTCTCCGTTCCGGGTGATCGTCACGCCCGGCCCTACCTTCTGGCCGTCCGGCAACGGCACGAAGGTATCGGCATTGGCGGCACCGGTCGAAAGCAGGCCCATGGCAACAGCCGCGGCAGCGCCTACGCCCGCGACGCGGGCACCGCGGCGCAGACCTTTGGTGCGGTTCTCGCTCATACTTCCCCTCATCAGGTTCAAACAGTCAACCTCGACCATCGAGGCTGGACAGTGGTCCTCTCAGGCCCAGCTCAGTGTGTCGCCCCTTTGTTGCCGATGTGTAACCGGTTGTTATTTCGGCGCAACGGGCAGGGAGGCAACGGAACCGAGCCGGGTTCCGCCGAGTGGGCTTTCACGCGTGCCGGCACCCACGACTGCGGGTCCCATTGTGAATGGCTCGATGGGAGATTAAACGGTTCGTAACGACCGCCGCAACGAAAAGTTTCGTAAAGTTCAAGGTGACCCGCATCACACTTGCGCACATCCGAATATGGCTTGACGTGCATAAATACCGGTTCGCTACAGCCGGTTCAGGTGAGAAAACCGAGATGGCGGCACAGAAGGGCCAGCGTACGGATACGGGACACGACCGCAAGGATCTCGTCCGGATTACTTCCGGTCAGAAATGATCACTGGCGTGTTTCGAAGCCGGGACAAGGACTACGTAGCTACTACGTAGATAACGGACTCAGCCGTGATGTGGGGGGACCTGGGCGCGCAGCCAGTCGTCAGCGGACCGGACGTCGTCGCGTTCGTCGCGCTCGTCGGCGGTGGTGTCGGGCAGCGCGTCGCCGAAGACCTTCGCCAAGCGCGCGGCATCCCTCGCCCGGCGAGCCGCCGGGCGAGGGTGTTCAGAAGGCGTGGGGGCGGTGATTACTCGACCAATCCGGAGAGTTCACCGATCACCCGGCTGGCGAGCGGGCCGAGCGTCGCCATGCCGTCGCGAACGGCGGAACGGGTGCCGGGCAGGTTGACCACCAAGGTGCTTCCGGACACGCCTGCCACACCGCGGGAGAGGCCCGCGTCCAGCGAGCCTGCCACCCGGCCGGAGGAACGAAGGGCTTCGCTGATCCCCGGCAACTCGCGGTCGAGCACCTGCGAGGTGGCCTCCGGCGTCACGTCGCGCGGGGACATGCCCGTACCGCCGACGGAGATCACCAGATCGACGCCGCCGATCACCGCCGTATTGAGCGCGTTGCGGATCTCGACCTCGTCGGCCTGCACCGACACCGACGCGTCCACGAGGAAACCCGCTTCGGTGAGCAGCTCGGTGACCAGCGGGCCGAGCGAGTCAACACCTCCATGCGCCGTCCGATCGTCCACGACCACCACCAGAGCACGCCCCGCCACAGGAGCATCGATTTCCATGGTGCTCACCGTAGCGCCTGCGTCCAGCAACTCGGCGGCCGCACCGAGAACGTCGGCGTCCACATCGATCATCGGCCCAGGCCCGCCGGGCACCGCGCGCATCACCGGCCGCCGTCCGCCGGCGCGCCGGAGAGGGTCACCTCGACGGTCTTGGCATTGTTGCCTTGATCATCGGTGTAGGTGACTTTCACCTTGTCTCCCGGTTGATGCGAGCGCACCGCGGCGACGAGCGCGTTCCCGGAATCGATCGGGCGGTCGTCGACCTTCGTCACGACCGCCCCCGGCGGGATGCTCGCGCGCGCGGCGGGGCCGTCCGCCGTGACGTCGCGAACCTTCGCGCCGGAAACCTGCTGTGCCGGGTCCTGCTGCCGCGACACCGTGATCCCGATCTGCGCGTAGGTGGCTTTGCCGGTCTTGATCAGTTCGTCGGCCACCCGGCGCGCCTGATCGACGGGGATCGCGAACCCGAGTCCGATCGATCCGGTCTGGCCGCCCGCTGTCTCGGCGGGCCCGAGCGTCGCGATGGCGGTGTTGATGCCGATCAGCTTGCCGCTGCCGTCCACCAGCGCGCCACCCGAGTTGCCCGGGTTGATCGCGGCATCGGTCTGGATGGCGTCGATCACCGGGCTGACCGCGGCGCCCGCCTCGCTTCCGTCGCCGGTGGTCATGACGGGCCGGTTCAGCGCCGACACGATGCCCGTGGTGACCGTGCCCGCAAGGCCGAGCGGCGACCCGATCGCGACGACCGGCTGGCCGACTTGCAGATTCGCCGAGCCACCCAGCTCGATGGGAGTGAGGCCGGTCTTCCCGGATACCTTGATGACGGCCAGGTCGGAAACCGGATCGGCGCCGACCAGCGTGGCGGGCGCGCTGCTGCCGTCGGAGAACACGACCTCCATCTTGGCGCTGGGCCCGCCGCCCGCGGCGACGTGGTTGTTGGTCAGGATCAGGCCGTCGGAGGACAGGATCACCCCGGAACCCTCCCCCTCGGCCTTACTGCTGGCCACCTTGATCATCACGACGCTGGGCAGCACCTTCTGCGCGACCGCCTGGGTGGAACCGGCCGGAGCGTTCACGGCGTTGCTCACGTTCGGCTTCGGAGCGTCCAGCGCGTTGGTCACCGGTGCCCGACCGTCGTCGCCGTGCGTGACCAGCGCACCGACCGCACCGCCGATACCGCCGCTGACCAGCGCGAGCGCGACCGCGCCCGCAGCGAGGCCCGCGCGGAACGGACGCCGGGCCGGTGCGGGCGGCGCGCCGTAGGGGCCGTGCGGTTGCGTGGCGTCGGCCGGTGGACCGAAGGACGCCGGATACCCGGGGAACGGCGCGGCCGGATGGTGCTGCGGAGGGAACTGCGCGGTGGGATGCTGCGCTGTCTGCGGGCCGTAACCGGGGGCGTGCGCCTCCCCCGGCCCGAACGCGCTCGCGTCCGGCGCTCCCGGCTCCCGGCGATCCTTCGAATCCTCGGTCATGGACTCCTCGTTTCTGCTCACGTCTCGTCCAGGTTGGCCGCGGGGACTGAGAGCGGACTGAGACCGCGCTTTCAGTTTTCCGAGAGCTGCCAAGGAGCCGGTGCTAAATAGAATCACCAGCAACTTGATGTCTCAAATCCTGCCGCAAACCAATCGGAGCATTGTCCGAAATACCTCACCGACGACGAATATTCCGCACAGAACTCGAGATTGTGTCGGAAATGGAGTTCCGCCGCTCGCTATTGCGTCAATCGGATACCGGCGCGCCCGGCTCGCCGGGCAACACGATGCGAACGACGGCGCCGCCGCGTTGCGAGGTATCAATGGCGATCGTACCGCCGTGTTTCGTCACCACCTGTTTGACGATCGCCAGGCCGAGGCCCGAGCCCGGCATCGATCGCGACGACATGACCCGATAGAAACGCTCGAACACCAGCTCGCGTTCCCCCGCCGGAATACCGGGACCGGCGTCGTCGATGGACAGCTCCAGCAACCCCGGGCCGCTCTCCCGCATCAGAATGCGCACCTGCGCGCCCGCCGGGCTCCACTTGGCCGCGTTGTCGAGCACGTTCAGCACTGCACGCTCCAAGCCCGCCTCGTGCCCGTAGACGAACCACGGCCGTAGGTCGGCGATGAACTCGATGCCGGTGCGGCGACGGCGGGCGCGCTCGAGCGCGCGTTCCACGACCTCGCCCAGATCCACGCGCTCGTAGACGGTCTCCGGCGCGTCCTCCCGCGCGAGATCGACCAGGTCGCCCACGAGCGTGGACAACTCCTCGATCTGCGCCATCACGTCGGCGCGCAGTCCGGCCATGTCCTCGTCCGGGATGCGCGGAGCGCCGGGACGGCTCGACGCGATGAGCAGTTCCATGTTGGTCCGCAGGGACGTCAGCGGCGTGCGCAGCTCGTGCCCGGCGTCGGCGACGAGCCTGCGCTGCCGGTCGCGCGACTCCGTGAGCGCGCGCAGCATCGTGTTGAAACTCTCTGTAAGCCTTGCCAGTTCGTCGTCACCGGTCACCGGGATCGGGGTCAGGTCGTCGGTCCGGGCGATGCGCTCGGTGGCCGCCGTCAGCCGCGCGATGGGCCGCAGGCCCGTGCGGCCGACCGCCGTGCCCGCCGCGGCGGCCAGTATGACGCCGCAGCCGCCGACCACGAACAACAGCCAGGCGAGCCGGTCGAGCACCTCCCTGGTGCGGTCCAGACGCTGGGAGATGACCAGCGTCGCACCGGAGTTGGTATAGACCGCGAGCACGCGCTGATCGCCGTCGGTGCGCAGCGACGAACTGCGTTCCCCGCGGGCCACGGCCACCTCCTGCGGCCCCACCGGCGGATCGGTGGACTGCGGCGGCAGCCAGCGCCGCAGATCGGGATAGATCAGCGCGATGCCGGTGTCGTCGTAGAAGGCGGCGGCGACCATCAGATTCAGGTTGTTGAACCCGTACGGGTTGCTGGCGATCACCGCCGTGGACCGGCTGCGCAACTGGGCGTCCACGTCGGCGTACAACGCGCGCGCCACCAGCGCGTACGCCGCGATCGAGGTGACCGCCACCGCGATCGCCACCACGGAGGCGGCCAGCAGCGTCACCCGCCACCGCAGAGAGACCGACCGCGTCAACGGCATGGGCGGCCGCATGTCCACGGACTCGGACGGACGCTGGCCGAGTGCGGCGACGGCGGGACGCTTGGGAGGTGTTCGTGCCATGACCGAGGACCTACGGCGGCGTTTCACGCAGCACATAGCCGACGCCGCGCACCGTGTGGATCAGCCGCGGCTCGCCCTCGGCCTCGGTTTTGCGGCGCAGATAACCGATGTAGACCTCGAGCGCGTTTCCCGAGGTCGGGAAATCGTAGCCCCAGACTTCCTCGAGAATGCGGCTACGGGTGAGGACGCGGCGCGGGTTCGCCATCAGCATTTCCAGCAGTGAGAACTCGGTACGAGTGAGACTGATCTGCCTGGCGCCGCGGGACACCTCGCGGGTCACCGGATCCAGCGACAGGTCGGCGAACTTCATCGCCTCCGACGCGTCCCCCGGGCCCGCGGCCGTGCGCCGCAACAGCGCGCGCAACCTGGCCAGCAGTTCCTCCAGCGCGAACGGCTTCGGCAAATAGTCGTCCGCCCCGGCATCGAGCCCGGCGACCCGCTCCGATACCGAATCCCGCGCGGTGAGAACCAGTATCGGCAAATCATCGCCCGTGCTCCGGAGACGGCGGCAGACCTCGAGCCCGTCCAACCGGGGCATCATCACGTCCAGGACGAGCGCGTCGGGTCGCTGGACAGTTGCCTTCTCCAGCGCGTCCACACCGTCCACCGCGAGATCGACGGAGTAGCCGTTGAAGGTGAGCGACCGGCGCAGCGATTCCCGGACCGCCCGATCGTCATCGACCACCAGAATGCGCATGCCACCAGTTTGACCGCACCGACTGAGAGGTAACTGAGAGGGCGCTCCCGACACGCCGTGGTGAGCAGCCACGACACGCCACGGCGCGTCGCACCCGTCAACCGGGGGTGACCAGGGTCTTCCACGGCCCCGCGGAGAAGTTGACGCGTCCCTTACGCATTCCACCGCGAAACTCGTTCTCTATAGCCATATTCGGTAATTTGCGCGGCGGCTCCCCCGGATTGCCGATGACCACTCTGCACGGTATGTTCCGTGCGGTAAAAAGAAGACCTCTAGTTGGTTCTTTGCGGGTTGAATCAATACCGAACAGCCACGCGCGCCCGAGGTCACTGGTGAAGCGGAGGCGACGGAAGCGGATGGAAGCTGCACCGCGGTCCTGGCAATTCAGCCTGTCGAACTGGTCGGTCACCCGCAAGGTTGGCGTGGTGCTGGTGCTTCCGGTGCTGCTGGCGACGGTCTTCGCCGTGCTCCGAATCAACAACGAACTGCGCACCATGTCGCAGTTGGACGCGGCGACCGAACAAGCCATCATCATCCGGCCGATCGTCAAGTTCGGTTCGGCCACCGAGCAACTCGGCGTCACCGCGACCGCCACCTGGGGCAACGCCGCGGACCCGCAGACCGACGCCGCGCTGACGAAGTTCGACCAGGCACTGGCCGAACTGGAAGCCGCCTTGCAGACCACCAAGGTCAGCGGCCGGGTCACCTCCGAACTCGCCTCGGCCATCGCCACCGGCACCACGATGCGCAACAGCCTGCGCAACGGCTCACCCGCCATGGTCGGCGAGCAGTCCGACGAGATCATGGTCCGCATCGGCAACGCGCTCGCGCTCTCGCCGTCGGTGGACGACCTGGTCATCCAGCGGTACTTCCTGCAGCTGGCTTCGGTGCAGACCGCGCGGCGCGTGCTCACCCAGCAGCGCATGCTGATCGGCTCGCCGGACGCGGGCCGCAACCCGAGCGTGCGGCCCCGCGTGCTGGTCGCCGCGGGCGCCGAGATCACGATGATCTACCAGTACGCGCAGATCCTGCCGGACTACGCGGGCAACATGCGCCCGCTGCTGGACGCGGTGCAGACGCGTCTCGGCACCTTCAGCCAGAACGCCGCCGATCCGGCGACCAATCCCGCCGTCGTCGATTCGCTGCTGATCAGCTCGGACACCTATGAGAAGACCACCGCGCAGCTGATCGACACCATCGACAGCGCCTTGGCCGCGCGCACCACCGAAGCGCAGGCCGGTGCGCTGCGCGAGACGACGATCGTCATCGGCATGCTGCTCGCCGGTCTCGCCCTGGCGCTCTCGGTCGCTCGTACCCTGGTCGTCCCGGTCCGCCGCCTGCGGCGGGACGCGCTCGAGGTCGCGCACATCAAGCTGCCCGACGAACTCGCCGTGGTGCGCGCGGGCGGCACCACGCCCGAGATCACCCCGGTCGCGGTGCACTCCACCGACGAGATCGGCCAGCTGGCCCGCGCCGTGGACGAGATCCACGAGCAGGCGCTCAACCTCGCCGCCGACCAGGCCCGTCTGCGCCTGCAGATCGGGAACATGTTCGAGACCCTCTCGCGCCGCAGCCAATCGCTGGTCGAGCAGCAGCTGGCGCTGATCGAGGATCTCGAGCACGACGAGGACGACACCGACCGGTTGCAGAGCCTGTTCCGCCTCGACCACCTGGCCACCCGCATGCGCCGTAACGGCGACAACCTGCTGGTGCTCGCCGGTACCGCCTTGCGCCGCGGCCAGCTGCACCCGGTGCCGCTGTCGGACATGCTGTGGAGCGCGGTTTCCCAGGTGGAGGACTACCAGCGCGTCGAGATCGGCGCGGTGCCCGACGGCATCGTCGCTGGCGAGCCGGCCGTCGACATCGAGCACCTGCTCGCCGAGTTGATCGACAACGCGCTGCGGTACTCGCCGCCGACCACGCCGGTCACCGTGATGGTTTCGCGCGCGGTGGACGGCGGCTACCTGATCGAGATCACCGACCGCGGCCTCGGCATGTCCCTGGAAGACCTGCAGACGACCAACGACCGGCTCGCCTCCGGTGGTGAGGTCACCGTCGAGACCGCGCGCCGCATGGGCCTGTTCGTCGTGGGCCGCCTGGCCAAGCGGCACACCATCACGGTCAGCCTGCGCCGCACGTCCACGATGGCGCAGCAGCCGGGCATCACCGCAAGCGTGCACCTACCCGGCGCGCTGGTCGCGCCGCCGATGGACGTCACCGATCCGGCGGGCAAGCCGCTCGATATCACCGCCGAGCACCAGCTGCCCTCCCTGGTCACGCCGCCCACCGGCGCGCAGCCGCGCAACCTGGTTCCGGTGCCGAGCCTGCCCCAGCGCGACACCGCGCGTTTCGGCGTGACGAGTTCCGGCCTGCCGCAGCGCCGTCCGGCCATCCGCGTCGCCGACACTCCCGACCAGCCCACGGTCTCCACACCGGTCGGGCGAGCGGTCAACCCGGCGGATCAGCCCGCCACCCAGCCGTGGCCGGTGCTCACGCCGCGCGCGGACGACCGCACACCCACCGGTCCGTTCGCCGCGGTGACGCCCACCGCGGGAGAGCACGCCGTCGAGCAGCAGCCCACCCGCACCGATCTGTGGACCGAGGTCAAGGACGACGAGCCGGCGACCGGTCCCACACCCACCGTGCCGAGCCAGCCGCCCGCGCCGCAGACCACCGCCCGCTCCGGTCTGCCCATCCGGAAGCCGGCCGCGCCCGTCGAGCCACCGCAGGAGGCGGCGCCGGAACCCGCGACGGTGACTTCCTCCCGGTTGCAGCCGGTCGCAGGCGCCTCCCCGACCCCTATCTATCAACGCATGGTCTCGGAATGGCTGGTCGAGCCCTCGACCTCGCAATCGCCGGAAAGCTCGTGGTCCTCGCCTGGTGACGCGGGCTGGCTGGCCGCCGAGGATGCCAGCCATCCGACCACCACCGCGCGCACTGTCGGCGGGCTGCCGATTCGCAGGCCGGGCGCCCAGTTGGTGCCCGGCGGCCTGGCGCCCGCGGACGACGCGGGCCCGCGCGATCCGGAAGAAATCCGCAACAATTTGACCAGGCATCTCAGTGGGGTCCGCAGCGGGCGGGCCAATGCGCAGTACAACGACGGAGGGCTTGCATGACCAACGCGAAAAACAGCACCACGGACGAGAATCTGAACTGGCTGGTCGCCCGCTTCACCCGCGATGTGCCCGGCGTGTCCCATGCGGTGCTCGTATCGGCGGACGGCTTGTTGCAGGCCACCAGTCCGCACCTGCCCAGCGACCGTGCCGAACAGCTCTCCGCCGTCACCGCCGGACTCGCCAGCCTTTCCATGGGCGCGGCGTCGCTGTTCGACGGCGGCAAGGTGATGCAGTCCATCGTGGAGATGCAGCGCGGCTACCTGCTGGTGATGAGCGTCGGAAACGGCTCGCATCTGGCCGTGCTGGCGAACAAGACGCACGACATCGGCCGGATCGGCTACGAGATGGCACTGCTGGTCGATCGGGTGGGCTCGGTGGTCACCGCCACCGCGCGCACCGCTGTCTGAGCGTGAGATGTCCAACCCATACGGTCCCGGACCACGACCCACCACGCGCGTCCGGCCTTACGCCCTGACCTCGGGGCGCACCGAACCCGCGATCGACCTGCCGTTGGAGGCGGTCATCGAAACCTTGTCGTACACTGCACATCTCGACTGGCCGACCGGCGACATCCGTACCGAGATACTGCGACTCGGCACGCATCGGTTGTCGGTCGCGGAGATCGCGGCACATCTGGACCGGCCGCTCGGCATGGTCCGTGTGGTGATCGGCGACCTGGTCGTCGACGGCACCATGCGCGTGCATTCGACCCTGACCGAAGAGGCGAGCTATGACGAGCGCCGTTCCCTGATGGAAAGGACATTGCGTGGACTCCGCGCCCTATAGGAATCCGGGGCCCAGTGGACACCCCGGGCCAAGTGGAAATCTCGGATCGGGCAACGCCCCCGGCCCGGATGGCTTCGAGAACCGGGTCGCCTCGACGAAGATCGTCGTCGCGGGTGGCTTCGGCGCGGGCAAGACCACGTTCGTCGGCGCGGTCTCGGAAATCGTTCCGCTGCGCACCGAGGCGATGGTGACCCGCTACTCCGACGGCATCGATGATCTCGCCGAGACGCCGGAGAAGGAGACCACCACGGTCGCCATGGACTTCGGCCGGATCATCCTGCCCGGCAACCTGGTGCTCTACCTGTTCGGCACGCCGGGCCAGCGGCGGTTCTGGTTCATGTGGGACGACCTGATCCGCGGCGCGATCGGCGCCGTGGTGCTGATCGACACCAGGCGGCTGGAGGACAGCTTCGCCGCGGTCGACTTCTTCGAGGCGCGCAAGCTGCCGTTCCTGATCGCGGTCAACCGCTTCCCCGACGCACCGCGTTTCCCTATCGCGGAACTGCGCGAGGCGCTCTCGGTGCGCGAGGGCGTCCCGATCGTGGACATCGACGCGCGCAACGCGATCGAGGTGCGCCAGGCGCTCGCCGCGGTCACCGAGTACGCGATCGCCCAGCTGAAGGCCAGCGAACTGGAAGGAACGGCCCGCCATGCGTGAGGTCGCGGTGCTGGCCGCGGGTAGTGCCGCCACCACGTCCGTCGACCAGTTCGCGCTCGGCTATTGGCTGGTCGGGCTGTCGGTGGGCATTTCCGTCCTCGGCGCGGTGGTCGGCCTCGCCTGCATCGTGCACGGCGCGCGCTCGGTCCAGTTCCGGCTGGTGTGGCTGGTTTCGGCGGCGATATCGCTGGGCGGCGTCGGTGCGTGGCTGGCCACCTCAGTGGCCATGCTGGGCCTGAAAGTGCCCGGCAGCGCGATGCGTTACGACCCGGGCAGGCTGGTCGCGGCGCTGGTGGTGTCCATCGTGGCCGTCTTCGCGGCACTGCTGATCATCGGGCGCACGCCCCGGCTCGCGCTGCTGCTGCCCGGCGGCTTGGTACTTGGCCTCGGCATCGGCGTCACGCACTACCTCGGCATCGGCTCACTGGAGATCCAGGGTTCGGTGGGCGTGACGACCTGGCTGGCCGTCGTCTCCGCCGTGATCGGGGTGATCACCGCGACGGCGACGTTGTGGCTGTTCCAGACCTTGCGCTTCCCGATGGCCCGCGCCGCGACGGTGCTGTTGTTCGGCGTCGGCGTGGCCGCCACCTACTACACGGCGGTGGCCGCGTTGCATTTCGACGTCAATCGGTCGGCGAAGGTGCCCGACGGCGTGGAGCTGTTCGACTTCGTGTTCCCGATGTTCGTCATCGGCTTGCTCGCGCTGACCGTGCCGATCTCCGCGGTGCTGATCGCACCGGATCGCCGCGAGTTGGCCGCACCACCGAAGCCGCGCAGGCCGAAGCTGGAGCCAGCCCGCTGATCCGGTTTCGCGGCGCGATTCGGGGCGGATCGACCGTTTTCCGCTGACCGATCCCCGTGGGCGGGCTGGATTCGGCGATGCCACGGATTCACCCGCCCGGCCCACTTACAGTGGAAGCCATGCGTTTCGGTCTCGATTACGCCGCGGGTCGTCCAGGGGGCGCGGCGATTCGGGCGGCAGGGTACGACTTCGTGGTGCGGTATCTGTCCGACGGCGGCCCGAGTCTGCCCGGCAAGCTGCTCACTCCGTCCGAAGCGAACGATCTGCGGGCGCATGGTATCTCGCTCGTCTCGAACTGGGAGACCACGGCCGCGCGGATGCTGGACGGCTACGGCGCTGGCATCGTCGACGCGCGTGCGGCCCTCGCCCAGGTGCTGCGCTGCGGCGGCCGGGTGGACCGGCCGATCTATTTCTCCGCGGATTTCGACGCGACGCAACAGGACCAGTTGCGCGTCAACGCCTATCTGGACGGTGCCGCGACCGTGCTCGGCCGCGCGAACGTCGGTATCTACGGCGGGTATTGGGTGGTCAGCCGCGCACTGGACGCCGGGTACGCGACCTGGGCGTGGCAGACCGACGCCTGGTCCGGCACGAACGTGGAGACCAGGCGTGCCATTCATCAGACGCGCCGCCAGGTGACGGTCGGCGGCGTGCGCTGTGACGTGAACGAGGCCGAGACGATCGATTTCGGCCAGTGGGATTTCGTGGAACAGGAGGAGCCGGACGTGACGCCGGAACAAGAGGCAGTGCTGCGCGACATCCAGATTCAGCTGCGCGGACCCGACTTGTCCGGCTGGCCGCAGCTGGGCGCCGACGCGGACGGCCGGAATCGGACGCTGGTGGACGGACTGGCCGCGGCGCTGACCCGAATAGCCGCGCTGGAGCGCGAATCCGTCGAGTTGCGAACGCAAGTAGGCGAATTGCGCACCGAGATCAGCGAACTGGAGGCGACGACGGCCGAGCTGACCGAGCAGGTGGAGCGCTGGAACGGACGACACTGGCCGTGGCCGCTGTCGCTGATCGAGGGTCCCGCGGCGCTTGTCGGTGAACAGCTGGCCCGCCTCGAGGCTCTGCTGCCGGACTTTCCCGGCCTGCCCGGGCACGACGGCGAGCGGCGCACACCGGGCGGCGACGCCGGGCCTACGGCGTTGACCTCGAAAGACCGAACCCACACCGGCGCGATCGACGAACGCGCGCGGCTCGGTGAGCGGGAGTGAGGGGGCGAGCGAAACCGGCTGAACGGCCCCGAAATTGGCGATGAGCGGGTTCTCTCGGAAACCAAGAGAACCCGCCCTCGACGACGAGGGTACCGGTATCGGGCTGCGCGCGCATCATTTTCGGCGAACTTTTCCTCGGCCGAAAACCGACCGATAGTCCGGGATTCCGTGTTTGGCTATCCAGCCGCAATCACTTCTGGCGCAATAGTGCGACGTGATGCGGGCCACATTGATAGCTAGGAGATAGCTACACTGACAATAACCGACCGGAAATTTTTTTCCGAAGGGCACCGACGTGCCCGTTTCCGGACAGTAGACCAGCATCCGGCCCGTTCGAGGCGAAGTCGGCATCGGTCGAGCAATCGGCCGTCGCTCGCGGCCTCGGGCACGGAAGCTCCTACGATCTCCGTGCGGGCCTACCGCTCAGAGTTTCTCGACGTCGATCAAGCCGCGCCGCACGGCCGCGACCAACCTGCGCGGCACCCGACGCACGACGCCTCCGACGGTCACCGCCACCAGATCCACCGGTGCGGCCTTCCAGTTCGACCGGCGGCTACGGGTGTTCGACCGCGACATCTTCCGCTTCGGTACCGCCATCTCAGGCCTCCTTCCGCACGCGCTTGCCGTATTTGCGTTCGAACTTCTCCACCCGCCCCTGGGCGTCCAGCACGCGGTGCGCACCGGTCCAGAACGGGTGCGAATCGGCGGTGACGTCCACCGTCAGCAACGGATAGGTGTTGCCGTCGGCCCACTCCACGGTGCGCGTACCGGTTGCCGTGGACCGGGTGAGAAACCGCTTGCCGGTGCTCACGTCCTCGAAGACCACCGGGTGGTAGTCCGGATGGATGCCCTTCTTCATTTCGCCTCTCCTTTAGGGGTTTTCAGGTCCTGCACGGGCTGCTGCGCCTCCCCGTCACTCGCGCACGGATCGGCGTGCCACTCGCCGAACGGGTCCTCCCACCGGGCAACCCGCTCCGGCGCGCGCTCGACCAGGCGCAGTTCGTCGTCGTCCACCAGCGCCCAGTGCAGCGCCTCCCGGATCTGTGCCGGATCGGCGTCGTGGACCAGGATCGACAGCGAGACGTCCCGGTCGCCGAATCGCTCGTCCCAGCGCAGGGCGGCCATGGCGAGACGCTCCGGGTCCGCCTCGGCCCGTTCCGCTTCCGGCATCGCGGCCAGCCAGCGCCCCGCACCGCCCACCCGCAGGCCACCGCCGGCGGATTCGAGCCACACCACCTCGTCGGGCTGGGTGGCCAGCCACAGGCGGCCGCGCGCGGTCACGACGCCGTCGAACAATACGTCGAGCGCCTCGTGCAGGCGGGCGGGATGGAACGGCCGCGCCGCGGCGAACTCCACGAGTTCGACGCCGTAGTCACTGGTCAAGGGCGGTCGGCCACGCAGAAGCGGTGCGTGCGCGTCGAAGACCCGCCCACGGCGCGAATCGGCGGGGACGCGCGCGAGCAGCGTTTCGACCAGCGCGGGCGTGACGGAACCCGGCTCGTCCACCCAGGCGATCGGCGCGCCGGGAACCAGCCTGGCCAGGACCGCGGCGAGCTTGCCTCGCTCGACCGCGACGAGCAGCGCTCCGTCCGCGGCGGCGCCGAGGACGAGGACGGCATCGGCGAAATCGACCTGCCCGACCGCGACCTGCGCCACCGTCCGGTCGTCCTCGGCGGCCGCGAGACCGCGTTCGGCGAGCGTCTCGTCGCCGGTCGCGTCGGCGAGCCAGACCCCGGCGTCCAGGCAGGTCAGGACCGCGTCCACCCGGACGTCGCGCCCGGCCGGGCCGTCGATGCGACCGTGCACGCCGGTGACCACTACGTGCGCGATGGCTCGGCATACCGCCTCGGCCTCGAACGCGGGGTCGAGCGCGAGCACGATGCGATCCACCGACTGCCGCCGGGAAAGGGTGCACAGCAGCGGAAGCAGATCCATCCGCAGGGTGCAGGAGACACAGCCGTGCGCGAGCTCGAGCACGGCCGAGGTCTCCTGCGTCGCGGTGCGCACCGTGCGACGCACGACGCCCTCCCGCAGCTGGGTCAGATCGTGGCGGACCACGACGGTGCCCGCGGCCGCACCCAGCACCGCGGCCGCGCGATCCACGCCCGCCGCGGCGAGTCCGGCGAAACCGGCGAGCACCAGCACGGGCGTTCTGCGGTCGCGGCCGGGTGGGACCAGGGTGGAATCCGCAGCCACCGGGAACCCCTTTCAGTAACGATTTTCATTTGCTGTACGGCAACGGTACATTGTCGAGCAGTCGTTGTCGAAAATGATTATCATCTACTGGAGGGAGTCCGGATGTCGGCCCATTGCCAGGTCACCGGGCGCAAGCCCGGATTCGGCAAGTCCGTGTCGCACTCGCACAAGCGGACCGGCCGCCGCTGGAACCCGAACATCCAGCGCAAGACCTACTACCTGCCCAGCGAAGACCGGCGCATCACGCTGACCGTCTCCGCCAAGGGCATCAAGACCATCGATCGGGACGGGATCGAGGCCGTGGTGGCGCGGCTCCGAGCCCGTGGCGACAAGATCTGAGGAGCGACCCATGGCGTCGAAATCGACCGACATCCGCCCGATCGTCAAGCTGAAGTCCACGGCAGGCACCGGGTACACCTACGTGACCCGCAAGAATCGCCGCAACGACCCCGACCGCCTCGTGCTGCGCAAATACGATCCGGTGGTGCGCAGGCACGTCGACTTCCGTGAGGAGCGCTGAGATGGCCAAGAAGTCGAAGATCGCGCGCGACCAGCAGCGCAGGACGATCGTGGCGCGATACGCGGGCCGCCGCGCCGAACTCGAGGAGCTCATCCGGAAGCCGGGTACACCGGAGGCCGAACGCACCGCCGCCCAGGCCGAACTGCGGCGGCAGCCGCGCGACGCCAGTCCGGTACGATTGCGCAATCGGGACGCCGCCGACGGACGACCGCGCGGTCACCTCCGGAAGTTCGGACTCTCCCGTGTGCGTGTGCGCGAGATGGCCCACCGGGGCGAGTTGCCCGGTGTGCACAAATCGAGCTGGTAGACAACCACTGATCTCGTGAGAAGGAACTCGTCATATGGCAGTCAAGCGAGCACCGTCGAAGAAGGTTCGCGCAGAGCAGGCCCGCCGTCCGAAGAAGAACCCGCTCATCGCCGCCGGCATCGAGACGGTCGACTACAAAGACGTGAACCTGCTGCGTACGTTCATCTCCGATCGCGGCAAGATCCGCAGCCGCCGGGTCACCGGGCTCACCCCGCAGCAGCAGCGCCAGGTCGCCGTCGCGGTGAAGAACGCCCGTGAGATGGCGCTGCTGCCGTTCACCAGCCGCTAGGCGCACTCCGCGACACGAGCGAACCGGAAAGACCCCCGATGCGCGAGCACCGGGGGTCTTTGTCGTCGTCGCTACCGAACCGGCCGGGTCACGGGATGGTCAGGACCTGGCCGGGGTTGATCGCGTCCGGGTTCGGGATGCCACTGGCGTCCGCGATCTCCTGGTAGCGGTTGCCGTCGCCGTAGAAACGCTCGGCGATGGCCCACAGGGTGTCGCCCGGCTCGACGGTGTAGGTGCGCGGCTCCGGCGCGGGCGGCGGAGGCGGCACCTCCTCGGCGGCGGGAGTCGCGACCTGCTCTTGCACCGGTTCCGCTTCCGGCTCCGGGGCGGGCAGCGGAGTGTCGGTGTCGGTGCCGGAAGCCCACAGCGCGCTGCCGTCGGTGCCGTACAGCACGACATTGCGATCCGCTTGCACGACCAGCCGATCGGCGGCCTGGTCGTTGGTCTCCGTCGCCCAGACCGCGCCGTCGCTCTTGTAGAGGACGAAGTTGCCGTCGTGCTGCAGCACGGCCCGCTCCACGCCTTGGTCGTGCGTCTGGGTGGCCCACACGACATTCCCGCCCGGCTCGGACAGCACTAGATTGCCGTCGTCCTGGAGGGTGAGGGTGTAAGCCCCGCCCTGGAGGGACTGCCCTCGCCCGAGTTCTTCGCCTACGCGCAGCGTGTCGACCACGATACTTCCTTTCCGGAAAAAGCTGGTAGAGCATCCGACATGATGAGCGCCGCAACGGCTCCGGCGCGCATCCCCGCAGAACTTACTGCCCCCGAACGACTTTGGGAGCTATTACGCGCAGGGTTCGCGGAACGTTCACTGTGGGGTTCGTCCCAGTGCACGACGCACCCGCTGTGCGGTAGGTGAACCGACGCCGGGACTAGGGTGTCGGTATGGATCGGATCCAGGCCGGACGCGCCGCCACAGCTGTCGCCGTAGTGCTCGCCTGTCTTGCCGCCGCGGGCTGCGGCGGCTCGGACGACGAAGGGAAAACGCCGAGCACGAGCGCCTCTTCGAGCGCGGCGGCGCGCACGCCCACCGAGGACCCGCGCGGGAACCAGGGCAACGAATTCACCGCCGACCCGTCCATCGTCGGCGCGCATCCGATCCCATTCCAATCGTGGACACGATTGGGAGACAACAAGATAGCCGTGAACTTCGAAACCGGTTCGCCGGAGTGCTACGGCGTGGATGCGACGGTCACCGAGACCGCGTCGACGGTCACGGTCGAACTGCGCTCCGGCAGCCGCGCCGAGGCGGTGGGCCGGATGTGCGCGATGATCGCGATCTTCGGCACCCTCGAGGTACCGCTGAAAGAGCCACTCGGAAACCGCACGGTGCTCAGCGCGGTCTAGCGCTCGATGCGCACGACAGGCTGGTCCCGCCCTGTTCACTCGTAACCGAATAGCTGCCGGCTTGCGACGGGCCGCCTCGCACGACTCCTGATGCGCCCGAGCACAGTTCTCGGAGGGGACCACCGAAACCCTTGCCCGACCGCGCGATACGGGCGGGAATCGAACGAAGAACGCCGCGCCGGATCCTCGATCCGACGCGGCGTCGCGGAACCATCGAACTCAGTGGGCGAAGTGGCGGGCCCCGGTGAGATAGAGAGTGACGCCCGCCTCGCGGGCGACGTCGATGGTCTCCCGGTCGCGCACCGAACCGCCGGGCTGCACGATGGCGCGGACACCGGCCGCGATCAAGGTCTGCGGACCGTCCGGGAACGGGAAGTAGGCGTCGGAGGCCGCCACCGACCCCTTGGCCCGGTCCCCGGCCCGCTGGACCGCGAGACCCACCGCGTCCACGCGGTTGACCTGGCCCATGCCGACACCGACCGAAGCGCCGTCGTGCGCGAGCAGAATGGCGTTGGACTTCACGGCCCGGCAAGCGCGCCAGGCGAACGCCAGATCGGCGAGCGTTTCCGCGTCGGCGGCCTCGCCAGCGGCCAAGGTCCAATGAGCCGGGTCGTCGCCCGGCGCGTCCAGCACGTCACGCTGTTGCAGCAGGGCGCCGCCGCTGATCGGACGCAGTTCGGCGCCCGCGCGCGTCGGCGGCTCGGCCACGAGGATGCGCACGTTCTTCTTGCGCTGCAACACCTCCACCGCGCCGTCGGCGTAGGACGGCGCGACGATCACCTCGGTGAAGATCTCGGCGACCTGCTCGGCCAGTTCCACGGTGACCTCGCGGTTCGCCGCGATCACCCCGCCGTACGCGCTCACCGGATCGCAGGCGTGCGCCTTGCGGTGCGCCTCCGCGATGTCGGCGCCGAGCGCGATGCCGCACGGGTTGGCGTGCTTGATGATCGCCACGGCCGGAGCCTCGTGGTCGTAGGCGGCGCGCCAGGCCGCGTCGGCGTCGACGTAGTTGTTGTACGACATCTCCTTGCCGTGCAACTGCCGCGCCTGCGCCAGCCCAGGGCTGCCGTCGCCGTTGGTGTACAGGGCCGCGGACTGATGCGGGTTCTCGCCGTAACGCAGCACCGCCGACCGCTCCCAGGTGCCGCCGAGCCACTCGGGGAACCGGACCGCCGTGTCCTCGGCCGCGTCGCCCGCGCTCAGCACGTTGGTCATCCAGCTCGCGACCGCCACGTCATAACTCGCGGTGTGCTGGAAAGCCTTGGCCGCCAGAGCTGTGCGTTCGGCCAAGGTGAAGCCGCCGGACTTCACCGCGGCCAGCACGTCGTCGTAGTCGCCGCTGTCCACGACCACCGCCACCGACGGGTGGTTCTTCGCCGCGGCGCGCACCATGGACGGGCCACCGATATCGATCTGCTCCACGCACTCGTCCGGCGTCGCACCACTGGCCACGGTCTGCGTGAACGGGTAGAGGTTCACCACCACCAGCTGGAACGCCTCGACACCGAGCTCGACCAGCTGATCGACGTGCTCCTGCTTGCGCGAGTCCGCCAGGATGCCCGCGTGCACCCGCGGGTGCAGGGTCTTGACCCGGCCGTCGAGGGTCTCCGGGAACCCGGTCAGGTCCTCGACCTTGGTCACCGGGATGCCCGCGTCCGCGATCCTGCCCGCGGTGGACCCGGTCGAGACCAGCTCGATGCCCGCCGCGTGCAGACCGGTCGCGAGCTCCACGAGACCCGTCTTGTCGTAGACGCTCACCAGCGCCCTGCTGATCGGCTTGCGTTCACTCACCGGAGAACTCGCTCATCTGGGATAACTGCCTTTCGTCCATCGGAGACAATGCCTCGCGTCGCGACGGCGGCGACGACCTCCGCCAGCAACCGTCGCTCGACGATCTTGATGCGCTCGTGCAGGGTGGCCTCGTCGTCACCCGGCAGCACCGGCACCGCCTCCTGCGCGAGGATCGGCCCGGTGTCCACGCCCTCGTCGACCAGGTGCACGGTGCAGCCGGTGACCCGCGCACCGTAGGCGAGCGCGTCCCGCACGCCGTGCGCGCCGGGGAACGCGGGCAGCAGGGCGGGGTGGGTGTTGATGATCCGTCCGCCGAACCGGTCCAGGAAAGTGGGACCGAGCAACTTCATGAAGCCCGCCGACACCACCAGATCCGGCTGGTGCTCGGCGACCGCCTCGGTGAGCTCGGCATCCCACGCGGCGCGGTCCGGAAAGTCCTTCAGCGCCACCCGGAAATGCGGTACGCCCGCGGCGTCCGCATGGGTGGTGGCCGCGCACAGCCGGTCGACGCCGACCGCGACGACCTTCGCCGGATAGCCGGGCGCGGCCGCGGCGTCCAGCAGGGCGTGCAGCAGCGAACCGGTGCCCGACGCCAGGACGACGACGGTGGCCGGCGTCGTCACGGGCTTCCACGAGGCATACGGGGACGTCAGCGCTCTACTCCCTGATCGATCGGATAGCGGACGGAATCGGCACCGCCGGGTTAGAGCCTAACGACCGTCCACCCGGTCACTATCCGGCAGGTCCGCCTCGACCACTTCGGCGTCGACGATGTCGCCCGCGGCGTGGTCGTGAGACCGACCGACGGTCTCGATCGCGGGCGGCTCGTCGACGAGTTCGGCGTCCAGCGGGGCCTCCAGCTCGGGCCGGTCGTAGTCGTCGTAGTAGTCGTCGTCCTCGTAGTAGTCGTCGGTCTCGTAGTAGTCGTCGTAGTCGTCGTCGGGGTAATCGTCGTACGGATCGGTGTAGTCCGCCGGTGGGACGCCGACCGGCACGAGGAACCAGCGGGCGAACACCAGGCCCGCGTAGCCGGGGATCGCCAGCCAGGCGAACGTGACCGAGGCGAAGATCGGCAGGTGCAGGCCGACCCGGCCCACCTCGCCGAGTTCGCCGCCCGCGACCGCGCCCGCCACGGTCAGCCCGAGCGCGGCGAGCGCGGCGGAGACGAGCGTGGCCCACGGCGCGCTGATCCGGTCGGTGGAAGTGCGCGCGATGTCCAGCCCGCCGAGCACGCCGACCGCCGCGGGGATCAGCAGCACCACCGGCCACCAACCCGCCGCCGGACCGGTCGGCACCGCCGCGAGCAACGGAAACGCCGGTATCGGTCCGCCGACGACGGAGAACACCCCGAACGAGGCGACGCCGATCTGCGCGCTGGAACCGACCAGCACACCGACGGTGTGGATCACCAGGTTCGGCAGATACGCCAGCGAGAGCAGCGTCAGGCCGAGGACGCCGCCGACATTGCCCGCCGACTGATACATGTCACCGAACCGCGAAATGTGGGCGAGGAACGAAACCACCACCACAGCGCTCGCGCAACCCAGCAGGCGCAGGACGGACCGGCCCGCGCCGTAGAGGCCGGAGACCGCCCAATCGGGCAGCCGCAGCAGCACGAACAGCTCGCGCCGGAGACGGACGGCGATGCCGATGGCGGCGGCGAACAGATACAACGCGGCGACCCACACGAAGGCGGCGAGGGTGTTCGGCGGTTGCAGCGCGATGACACCGGAAGCGTCTTCGGTGACCGCGAGGCAGACGATGGTGACCAGCAGCGGACCGCCCACCGCGGCGCCGACGATCCACCCGAGATCCGCTCGAGTGCATTGCGGCTCCACGGCGCGCGCGCATTCCCGCGCGGCCAGCCAGACCAGCAGGGCGGTGGGCAACAGCGGAAGCAAGCCGAGCGAGGTCTTGCCGATCACCAGCGGAACCTGGTGCACGCCCAACCAGGAGGCGGCGATCGCGCCGGAGGCGCCGTCCAGATCGCTGCCCGCCGCCAGGAGCGTGGCGAGCACGAGGACGACGAGGGTGGTCAGCCCGAAGGCGGACGGGCGGCCCGCTACGGCGATGAGCACCCTGGACCGCTCAGGGGTGAGGGACAGAAACCCGGCTTCGTCCGCGTCGGGGTGCGGCTGCGACGAGCGCGGCCCGCCGATCCGGCGGGCCGAGGAGTTTCTGGAGGAGCTCATGGCATTTCAGCGTGGCATCCTCCCCGGCGCGAACGGGTCAGGCGCGCCGCAGGCACGCGATCGCCGCACCGGGGAGGACGCCGCTGAGTTCTCTACTTGTTCTTGTCGTCCGAAGGACGGAATGCCTGGGTGGCGTCCGAGGATGGGTCGCCGCTCTGCTCGCCGCCGAACGGACCGCTCTGCTGGCTCGGCTGGCTCGGCTGGCTGGTCTGAGCCTGCTGCTGGCCGTAGCTCGGGGAACCGTAGGGCGACTGCTGACCGGACTGCTGCTGGCCGCCGAAGTGCTGAGTCACGCTCTCGTCGGGGCGCGGCTGCGCGCCGTACGGCGAACCCGGCTGCTGGGGCGCGCCGTAGGCCGTGGTCGGCTGGCTCTGCCCGTAAGGCGACTGCGGCTGTCCGTACGCCTGGCCCTGCTGGCTCTGTCCGTAGCTCGGCTGGCTCTGCCCGTAAGGCGACGGCTGCCCCTGCTGGGACGGGAACTGCGGCGGCGCGGACTGCGCGCCGTACCCGGCTTGCCCGTAGGGGCTCGCGCCGTAGCCGGGCTGCTGACCCGGCTGCCCGTAGGACTGCTGACCCGGTCCGTACGACGGCTGCTGGCCGTAGCCCCCCTGACCGAACCCGCTCGGCGCGGCAGCGGGGCGCGGCGCGGGCGCCTTGAGGATGCCCACCTCGAACAGCGTCGCGGCGATCGCCACCGCTGCCTGCACGAAGGACAGCACGAGCAGGACGAACGCACCGACCTTCAGCTCGCTGCCCGAACCGAAGTTGAACGACTGGAACAGCAACGCGACGAAGCCGGCGGTCGAAGCCGCCGCGGCCGCACCGGTCCAGTTCTGCTTGGGCAGCAGCGACAGTCCGGCGAGCAGACCGCCGAGCAGCAGCAGGCCGAGCAGCGGCGAGCCGGACGCGACCTCGAAGAGGTTGGCCGTCTCCGTCGTGCTGACCGTGCGGCCGCCGATATCGATCGGTTTCCTGCCCAGGAACGGCAGGAAGCCGAGCAGGAAGTTGATCACGCCGAGCGCCGCTACGCCGACCACCAGGAAGAACGGCAGACCTTTGGCATCGGAACCGGTAGCGCTCGAACCTGAAGTGGCACCACCCGCGGCCGAACTCTGGCTGGATGGCGCTGAGGGCGAGGGTGTGTTGTACCCAGAGCCCCCGGTCGGGTAGGACATGTCGTCGTCTCCTAAATCGAGTCGTACATGGTCTTCACGGCTGGATTACTTCTGACGCTACTGCACTCCCTCGCCGAGGTCATCCCGCCGCGACGGCCGCGGCGAGCGGATTCGCCCGCATCACGGCAGGTCGCGGCGGTGTCCGGCGCGAAGCTCCTAGCGAGACCACCTACCGCTCCTTGAAACTGTTGCCCGCGATGGCGCTTTTCACACCACACGGATTCTCAATAGCGGGGAATTCCCGGTGACAACGAGATGAACCATCCGCCCGGCTGCCTCGTGATGGATAGCGAGGAGAACCGCGAGTGGCTGGACCGGACGCTCGGCTTCTGCCCAAGCCTGAGCCCCCGCCACACATGACGAAGGCCGCCCCCCGAATTCGGAGGCGGCCTTCGTGCACGGCGCGGAGATCAGGCGCTGATGCTGGCCTTCTCCAGGATCTCGCGAGCCAGCGCGGCGGTCTCGGACGGCGTCTTGCCGACCTTCACGCCCGCGGCCTCCAGCGCGTCCTTCTTCGCCTGGGCGGTGCCCGAGGAGCCGGACACGATGGCGCCCGCGTGGCCCATCGTCTTGCCCTCGGGGGCGGTGAAGCCTGCCACGTAGCCGACGACCGGCTTGGTGACGTTGGCCTTGATGTAGGCCGCGGCCCGCTCCTCGGCGTCGCCGCCGATCTCGCCGATCATCACGATCAGCTTGGTCTCCGGGTCCTTCTCGAACGCCTCGATGGCGTCGATGTGGGTGGTGCCGATGACCGGGTCGCCGCCGATGCCGATGGAGGTCGAGAAGCCGAAGTCGCGCAGCTCGTACATCATCTGGTAGGTCAGCGTGCCCGACTTGGACACCAGGCCGATCGGGCCCTTGCCGGTGATGTTGGCCGGGGTGATGCCGACCAGCGACTCGCCGGGGGTGATGATGCCGGGGCAGTTCGGGCCGATGATCCGGGTCTTGCCGCCCTTCTCCACGTTGTAGGCCCACGCGTAGGCGGTGTCCTGCACCGGGATGCCCTCGGTGATGACCACCAGCAGCGGGATCTCCGCGTCGATGGCCTCGATGATGGCGTCCTTGGCGAACTTCGGCGGCACGAACGCGATGGACACGTCGGCGCCGGTCTCCTTGATGGCCTCGGCGACGGTGCCGAACACCGGCAGCTCGACCGCGTTGCCGTCCTTGTCGGTGTGCGCGACGGTGGTGCCCGCCTTGCGCGCGTTCACACCGCCGACGATCTGGGTGCCCGCCTTCAGCATCAGCGCGGTGTGCTTGGTGCCCTCGCCGCCGGTGATGCCCTGGACGATGACCTTGGAGTCCTTGTTCAGGAAGATAGACATTTCTTTTCGTCCTTACTCGGCCGTCGTTATCGGGCGGCTGCCAGTTCGGCGGCCTTGTCGGCGCCTTCGTCCATTGTCTGCGCCAGCGTCACCAGCGGGTGGTCGGCGTCGGCCAGGATCTTGCGGCCCTCTTCGACGCGGTTGCCGTCCAGGCGGACGACCAGCGGCTTGTTGGCCTCGTCGCCCAGGATCTCCAGCGCCTTCACGATGCCGTTGGCGACCGCGTCACACGCGGTGATGCCGCCGAACACGTTGACGAACACGCTCTTGACCTGGCTGTCGTTCAGGATGACGTCCAGACCCGCTGCCATCACCTCGGCCGAGGCGCCGCCGCCGATGTCCAGGAAGTTGGCCGGCTTCACGCCGCCGTGGCCCTCGCCCGCGTAGGCGACGACGTCCAGGGTGGACATGACCAGGCCTGCGCCGTTGCCGATGATGCCGACCTCGCCGTCGAGCTTGACGTAGTTGAGGTCGTTCTCCTTGGCCTTGAGCTCGAGCGGGTCGGTCGCGTCCTTGTCCGCGAACGCCTCGTGCTCCGGGTGGCGGAATCCGGCGTTCTCGTCGAGGGTGACCTTGCCGTCCAGCGCGAGGATCTCGTCCTGCGGGGTGCGCACCAGCGGGTTGACCTCGACCAGGGTGGCGTCCTCCGCGACGAACACCTCCCACAGCTTCTGGATGGTCACGGCCGCGGCGTCCAGCACGTCGGCGGGCAGGTGGCCCTGCTCGGCGATCGAGCGCGCGAACGCCAGGTCGACGCCCTTGACCGCGTCGACCGGAACCTTCGCCAGCCGCTCCGGCTTGGTCGCGGCGACCTCTTCGATCTCCATGCCGCCCTCGACCGAGCACATGGCCAGGTAGGTCCGGTTGGCCCGGTCCAGCAGGAAGGAGATGTAGTACTCCTCCGCGATGTCCTTGGCCTCGGCCACCAGGATCTTCTTGGTGATGTGGCCCTTGATGTCCAGGCCGATGATGTTCTGCGCGTGCGTGAGCGCGTCGTCCGGGGTCGCGGCGTACTTGACGCCACCGGCCTTGCCACGGCCACCGGCCTTCACCTGGGCCTTGATCATCACCGGCTTGCCGATTTCCTCCGCGATGGCGCGGGCGTCCTCGGCCGTGTCCGTGACGCGGCCCTCGGACGAAGGCACTCCGTGCTTAACGAAGAGCTCCTTCGCCTGATATTCGAAGAGATCCATGTACTCACCGTCTCGTCTGCGTTGTGATGACAACGTCTTTGTTGGCGGCCCGACGTCGGAAGCGGGTCGGGTCGGACTCTAACCAGTCACATGGAGGGCCAATCGGCCACGTTCATCCTAAGTGGCGCAGGTCACCCGGCGTCGTTCGGAGCGGCAAAACCGCTGGCCAACACTACTGGCGAGTAGGTTGCTGACACCGCGCCAGGTAGAGGACGGAACCCGGGAGCGCGCCGGAATCTACTACAACTTGTCGTTGAACGACCTCTCAGGGGTGCCCATACCGCAGTGAGATATTCCGCGGGCCGAGCGTGATGAATCTCACATGTTTGTTACGGAAGCGGCGCACCGCTTGTCGCGGCTCAATCGTTTCGTTACCGTCAATGCGGTCGATGTCACAACACGGTCACGACTAGGAGGACGGCAAGCTTTGACGCAGCACAGCGCTCCGCAGACGGAGAGCCGCTCCGCATTCGACCGATCGACGCCGCTGGTCAAGCGGCTTTCGAGTTCCACCAGCTTCACGATGTGGCACCGCCGATGAACCACAGTTCCACCTTCGCTCCCACTGATCGCTCGCGGACGGGACATCGTTACCGCCCCGACGACGAGTCCTTCGCCCCGGCGAGCTACGCCGAGCCATCGTTCGACCCGCACTACGCCGGGTACGAGGCTCCGCAGGGCGAGTACGACTTGCAGGCCGCCGGCGCCGGATACGGCTTCGAGACCGAGTCGCCCGTCCACGACGGGGGCTACGACCAGCCGGTCCACGCGAACGCGGCCTCCGACAACTCCTGGGCCACGAACAACGCCTGGCCGCAACAAGATTGGGCCCAGCAAGAGGCCTGGTCCGATGGTGCGGCGTGGAACTCCGGCGAGGCGTGGAACTCCGGCGAGGCGTGGAACTCCGGCGAGGCGTGGAACTCCGGCGAGGCGTGGAACTCCGGCGAGGCGTGGGCCGAAGAGGAGACCTGGGCGCCCGACGAGCGAGCCTGGGTGTCCGACACCGGCTGCTGGGCTCCCGAGGAGTCCTGGGCGACCGAGACCGCCGAGCCCGAACCCGAGTCCGACGAGGAGCCGGGCGCACGTGCTCTTCCGACCGTCATCCCGGGGCGCCGTGCCACGAACAAGCGCGGTGGCGCGCACCGGGTGGCCGCGCCGCCCGCCGCGCTCAAGGGACGCGCCGCGGTGGCGGCCGTCGCCGCTGGCGCTGTCGTAGCGGCCGGACAGGCCGCGTTCGCCTCGCCCGACCAGCCCTCGCAGGCGGTCGACTACGAAGCCGCCGGACAGATCCACGAGATCGCCGCGCAGTCGATGAACGTTGCCGACCCGACGGCGGCGCCGGACTCACCGCAGGTGCTGAGCGTCTCCGCGCCGGCCAACCTCGATCAGTTCAACGACATCCTGCAAAAGGGCCAGAAGTACGCCGAGGACCTCGCCGCCCAGGAGGCCTCGAAGCTTCGGCCCCTGTTCACCAGGTTCGCCGCGGGCACTTTCACCTCCGGCTTCGGCGCCCGCTGGGGCGTGCAACACCTCGGCATCGACATCGCGGGCCCGATCGGCACCCCGATCTACGCCGTCGCCGACGCCACCGTGATCGAGGCCGGTCCCGCGTCGGGCTTCGGCATGTGGGTCCGCCTGCTGCACGACGACGGCACCGTCACCATCTACGGCCACATCGACACCGCCACGGTGTCGGCGGGCCAGCGTGTGCTCGCCGGTGACCAGATCGCCACGATCGGCAACCGCGGGTTCTCCACCGGCCCGCACTGCCACTTCGAGGTCTGGTTGAACGGCACCGACAAGGTCGACCCGCTGCCCTGGCTGGCCACCCGTGGCATCAGCCTCGGCCCGCAGCGCGACTGAGCGACGCCTTGACGCGTGCCTGACGCGCCTTCCCAGTCGGCTGGCCGCGACCCGGCGGACCATGGATCGCACAAGCCAGAGGTGGATGTACGCTCCTCCGCTGTGTTCGCGCACGATGAATGCGGGTGCGAAACCGGTTACAGCACATAGCTGCTCGCAGCAGTCCGGCCAGCCCGTGCTCGCCCATCGCAGCGGGCTGCTCACCATGAACGCGGGCGTGCGGCCCGGCTTCGGGTGCGAAACTTCGCCGCGTGCGCGGTCGCCTCATCCGCTCGGTAATTGCAAGTCGCGAATCCGTAATGGCCCGGCGCGACCCCCTCTAGCGCGAGACTTCGCCCGCGCAGCCTGGCCAGCGCATTCTCGTTGAGTCGAGGTGTGTCGCGGTACATGACGATGCACACGATTCCCCCGCGGCAGACATCGGGTTAGCGTCGAGCCCATGGCACGACGTACAACGACGTACACACAATTCATCGCGTTGCCTGCTGAACGGATCTGGGAGGTACTCGCCGATCCGCCGCGATGGCCGGAATGGAACCCGGGGATCGCGTCGGTGCGGCTCGACAGTCCGATCGCAGTGGGCAGTACGGGAAGCTATGTGCCGCAGGGGCAGGCGCACCGCGCTTTGCACGGGCGCGCCGTGCTGCCGTTCATCGTCGCCGCTGTCCGGCCGGAACGGGAGCTGCGGATCGAGCAACCCGAACCGCTCGGGCGGATGCGGCTGACCTGGACGCTGACGCCGCGCGACGGCGGCACCGAAATCACCCAGCGGTTGACCTTCCTCGGCGCGTCGGCCGGTATGGCCCGGCTGCTCGACGCCGCGTTCCTGGAAACCGATGTGCGGGTGTGTTTCGCCCGCTTGGCCCGCTCAGCCGGACTCGAGCCCGCCGCCGACGCGCTCACGGTGGTCATCCCGGGCGGCACCGGCGGGCTGGGCAGGCATGTCGCCGCCGACCTCACCTGTCGTGGGCATCGCGCCGTCATACTCACCCGCCGTCGCGATCCCCAGCTGCCGTTCGATCAAGCGGAGTGGGACGGCAAGTCGGTCGGCGAATGGGTTGCGGCACTCCGTAATCCAGGACGGACCGCGATCGTCAACCTCGCCGGGAAGCTGGTCGACTGCCGACCGACGCCGGAGGACATCGCCGAATTACGGGCCAGCCGAGTGGATTCCACCCGCGCTCTGGTTGCCGCCGCCGCGACGCTGGACGCGCCGATCGACTACTGGGTGCAGGCGAGCACTACCGCGATCTGGTCCGATGCGGGCGAAACCCATTGCACCGAAAGCACTCCCCTGCCGATCGGGCTGCCGCAGATGACCGGCGTCGCCGAACCGTGGGAGCGCGCCTTCGACTCCGCCCGCGCGGCGCACTGGACGATTCTGCGCACCTCGATCGTGCTCGACGCACAAGCGCCCGCCCTGAAACGTCTCACTCAACTCACCAGAGCCGGGCTCGGCGGTCGAGTCGGGCCCGGCCAACAATGGTTCAGCTGGATCCACATCGAGGACTGGCTCGCGATCGTTCGCGCCGCACTCGGCCTCGATCCGGCGCTCGAACTGCCGAACGGAATCCTGGTAGCCGCCACCGATACACCGGTTCGCAACCGCGAGCTGATGCGCGTCCTCCGCAAGCGCCTGCACCGGCCGCCCGCGCCGCCGACCCCGGAATTCGTGCTGAAGCTAGGCGCGCTCCTCCTGCGCTCCGATCCGGCCCTCGGTCTGACCGGCCGTCACGCCAGGTCGGAGGTACTGAAGAAGGCAGGTTTCACCTTCCGCTACCCCACCCTCGACAAGGCGTTGGCAGACCTGCTGCCGCATTGACACCGCGAAACGGACCGGTCATGCGGCCTCTCCGGCAGGATGGTCCACGCCAGGGAAGTACGGACCGTATCGCTCACGTCTACGCAGCGTCGGAGCCCCCGGACTGCTCGCCTACGATGCGTCCCGGGGAGCCCACTTGGACCGGACAGCGGAAACGAACGCAGCCGCTCCGCCCCAGCCCGGATCGATGACGATTTCGTATTCGGTGCTGTCGAACGCGTCCAACTGAACCACAGTGGTGTGGTTCTCATCGGTCGCGACAATCCGGCCATCGATCATTTGATCAACACCGTGCGCGAACTGTTGGACTCCATCCCAATCGAATGCCACTGCACCGGCGGAAACCATCTCCTGGAACTGTGCCCAGGCGGGACGAGTGATTCCGGTGGACATTCGACCGAACGTCCCGTCGAACTCCTCGACCACCCACCGCCAGTTGTTCGGCGGGAACAACTCGAGCAAATCGCGCAGGCGGACCAGTGTGCGCTGGGAGGTCCACATGGGAATCGTTTCGCTGATCATCAGGCGTCCTCGACGGTACAAGCGGGCTACGTCGCGAAGGCTACGACCATACGAGCAAGCCGTCACCCGATTTACTGGCGCGGCAGTTCTGGGTGCCGCACCCAGTTCGGCATGCCGACGTGCGCCGAACCCATCCGGGCGGAGGTCACGACCACTGGTCTGGGCTGGAGAGCGTTGAGCAACGGGCCGCTAGCAACGTACTGTGCGCTGTCACGTTGCCTTGCTGGCGAGCAATTCCGGAGCGACCTTCCGCACCTTCCGCACAACCTTCGATGCGCGGTCCGAGGACACGGTGGACAGAATCGGCAGTGCGGGACGCCATAGCTTCGCCGCGTCCTCATGCCGTCCGAGACGCCACCGGATCAGCCCCGTCTCCGCGGCGGAAAGCGCGTGGATTCGCGTGTGCGTAACAGCGCTCCACATCGAATGCGACAGGAACAGGTACCGCTCGGCTTCAGCGTGGTCGCCCAAAGCGGCGAACGCTTTCGATGTCTGCCTGGCTACGCTCGCCTTATTCGGGCACCAGAGGGCTGCCCAGCGAGGCAACTCGGTGGTGATTTCCGCATCTATCCACGGCTCGGCCTCCCGCAACGTATTCCGCGCTGCTCGATGCTGCCCCGTTTCGGCATAGCAGCGCGCCAGCCCGACCAGGAACAAGGACATGGTGTCCGGGCCTACTTTGTCGCGCGCCACTGCCACTCCACGTTCGGCAAGCTCAGCGGCGTGCTGCGGCTGTCGTACATCGGTGGCATGTAACCCGAGCATGCGGAAGCAGAAACCGTCCTGCCCCGGAACTCCGGATTCCTCCGCGAGCCGCAACGCCGCGAGGAAATAGCGCTGCGCGATGCCGTCCTCACCGGCATCGTGCGCCTTGAAGCCTGCCAGGTAGGCCAACTCGGCGGCGGAACTGAACGCGGCGGAACGGACTGTCGAATCGGCGAACCTCGATCGCAGCAGGGACGCGACGTCGGTGCTCAGGAACTCCGCGACGGCGGTTCGGCCGATGCCGCCGCCCTTGACTTCGTCCATGCGCAAGAAGGCATCCGTGATTCCCTGGACGGCACGGACTTCCGGCATGCCTACGTGCGCGGATTCGTCGATGCGCATCAACCGGGCCACATCGGACTGTGACGCCAGCGCTGTCGCGGACAGCGCGGCGCTGTAGACGGATGTGCGCAGGAACGACCGCCGGTCGACGTCCGCTCGGCCCAACATACTGACCAGTGTGACAGGGTCGCATGTCATTTCGCCGCATGCGCGCAGGTAGGCGGCGACCACATCGGCTGAGGCGGCGCGCGTTCCGGTCTCCACATGACCCAGGTAGCTGCGCGAGAACGGTATGCGGGCAGCCAGTTCGGCCAGTGAGAGCCCCGCCGCCTGCCTGGCTGCTCGCAGACGTTCCCCGATGTCAGGAGCAAATCCCCCGTCCGTCCCCATGCGTGGATCGTATGCGGATCGGTAGACGCGCTGTAGCCATTTTCCCAGTCCAGAGCGAAGTTTTTCGCGCGACGCTGGCAGCCGCACCCACCCGGCGGGCGCGTCCCTCCGTTCCGAACGGACGCATCGCGAGCTGTGAGCGGCTCCGCGGTGACCATCACCCCGCCGGGTGGCGTGCGTCCACATGACGAACGAGAACAGCAGGGGTGAACGCGATGGGGTTCAACTGGTGGCGAGACGGCGAGCAAGACGACATGTCGGCGCAAGCGATCATCGATCGCGTAGCCGCCGAGTGGCGCGCCGCACGCGAACGCGAACGGATCAGCGCCGAGCGGCCCGACGCCGGGCTGTGGCCTACCGGTTGGCCGCACGAAGCTCCCGAAACGCCGTTGAGCGTTCCGGAAGCGCATCAGACCATGCAACGGCACAGGGCATGCCGAGCCGATCAATGCCCGCGTAAGGCAGCGGCCCGGCAGACGCTCATCGAGGCCGGGCGGATGAAGCCGGACACCTCGCGAGAGCCGCGCTGACACGATCTCGAGGCGGGTCGTGCGAAGCTGTCGGGCTGGCGAATTTCGGCTGACTGGTGCGCGCTCCGCTCATCCCACGAGGAGCGCGGTATGGACGGAATGCCCGGACCACGGCGACGACAAGCGAAGTCCCTGGCTGAGCTACGGCGGCGGAAATCGACGCACCTGCTCCGTCGATGATCGGCGTTGCCTACGGCGCCGCCGTGATCGCGAGGGCGACCAACGCGACGACCTTGACGACCTCCAGGCCGATGTACCAATAGTGCGCGTGGGAGCGCGGCAGTTCCTCGCCCGCCAGCACGCGATCGGAGCGGCGTGAGAGCGGCGGGCGCACCACCACGATTTGAACGGCCAGCACTGCCGCGGCGACGCCCAGCCACGCCCACGTCGCCGCGCCGGGGCCGACGATCACTGCGGCGAGCACCAGCAGCACCGCGAGCACAGCCTCCACGGTGTTCAGCGCGCGGAACACGAGGCGGCCGATGCCGAGCCCCAGCGGCAGCGTGACCCCTGGGGCGCGGAACTTCAGCGGCGCTTCCAGGAACGAGATGGCCAGCACCATGCCGAGCCAGAGCACGGGCAGGAACCACAGGAGATGCTGTGCGATCGTATCCACGTCGCGGACGCTACCGGCGCGACACCGGCAAGGGCAGGGTCGAAAGGCCTACGCGGCTCATAGCTTGACCAACGTCCGGCTGTACTGCGGGATCAACCGGATCTTGCCCGCGGTGCCGAAGTCGATGGTCACCGTGGCCAGTGGGCCGAAGCCCTCCGCCGCGATCACGCGGCCGAGACCGTACTTGTCGTCGCTGACCCGATCGCCCACGGCGAGGACCAAATTCGTGTTGTTGCGGGTCGCGCCGCCGGGAGCGGGCCTGCGCGGACCGCGATCACGCAAGCCGGGACGCGGCTCCGCCCAGCCGTCGCCGCGGGTCCAGTCCCGCTCCAGCCCCTCGTCGTCCCCGCCACGCCGCCGCAGACCCCTCGTCGCGGGTGAACCGGCGGGCTCGAGCCGACGCCAGTCGATGAGGTGACCCGGAATCTCCTGGAGGAAGCGCGATTCCGGATTCGACACCGGCTGGCCCCAGCCGGAACGCACCACCGCCCGCGTCAGATACAGCCGCCGCCGGGCCCTGGTGATGCCGACGTAGGCGAGGCGGCGTTCCTCGGCCAGCTCGGTCGGATCACCGAGTGCGCGCATGTGCGGGAACTGCCCGTCTTCCCAACCCGTCACGAACACCACCGGGAATTCCAGCCCCTTGGCGGTGTGCAGCGTCATCATCGTGACCACCCCGGAGCCCTCGTCCGGAATCTGGTCGGTATCGGCCACCAGCGAGACCCGCTCGAGGAACGCGGCGAGCGAACCGGGATCCGGCTCGCCTTCGCCCACCTCGGGCAACAGCCCCTCCTGCCGGGCGGCCTCCGCGTTGTTGTGCGCCTCGGAGCTGAACTCGCGCGCGACGCTGACCAACTCGTTGAGGTTGTCCAGCCGGGCGCCGTCCTGCGGGTCGTCGGACGCCTCCAGCTCGGCGCGATAACCGGTGCGCTCGAGCACCGCGTCGACGACGTTGCCCAGGTCGGGGAAGTCGGACTCCGCTTGTTCGCCCGCGGCCCTGATGTCGTCGAGCAATTCCAGGAAGCCGGCGATGGCGCGCTGAGCGCGCGTGTTCAGCAGCGCCACTTTGCCTTCGGCGGCGTCGCGCAGGGCGGCGGCGAAACCGATCCCGCGTTGTTCGGCATGGACAGCCACGCAGGCTTCGGCTCGGTCACCGATGCCGCGGCGGGGCGTATTGAGGATGCGGCGCATGCTCACCGCGTCCTCCGGGTTCTCCAGCACGCGCAGGTAGGCGACCACGTCACGCACCTCTTTGCGCTCGTAGAAGCGGACACCGCCGACCACCTTGTAGGGCAGGCCCATCCGGATGAAGATCTCTTCCAGCGCGCGAGAGTTGTTGTTGGTGCGGTAGAACACCGCGACGTCGCCGTAGTTGGCCTCGCCCTGGTCGACCAGCCGGTCGATCTCGCGGGCGACGAAGGACGCCTCGTCGTGCTCGTTGTCGGCGACGTAACCGGTGATCAGGTCGCCTTCGCCGGAATCGGTCCACAGCTTCTTCTCGCGCCGGTTCTCGTTGCGCGAGATCACCGCGTTGGCGGCGGAGAGGATGTGCTGGGTGGAGCGGTAGTTCTGCTCCAGCAGAATGGTTTCGGCGTCGGGGAAGTCGCGCTCGAACTCCTCGATATTGCGGATCGTCGCGCCGCGGAAGGCGTAGATGGACTGATCGGCGTCACCCACCACACACAGTTCGCTCGGCGGCACCCGGTCCTCGTCGCCGCCTTCCACGTGGTGGCCGACCAGCTCGCGGACCAAGACGTACTGCGCGTGGTTGGTGTCCTGGTACTCGTCCACCAGCACGTGCCGGAACCGGCGGCGGTAGTACTCGGCGACCTGCGGGTGGTGCTGCAGCAGCGCCACGGTCTCGCCGATCAGGTCGTCGAAGTCCAGCGCGTTCGCCGAGCGCAGCCTGCGCTGATATTCGGTGTAGACCTTGGCCACCAGGCCGGGCAGCTCCGTGTCGTCCGATTCCGCGTCGGCGGTGGCGCGGGCCGGGTCGATGAGTTCGTTCTTGAGGTTCGAGATCGCCGTCGCGAGCAGGCGCGCCGAGTACTTCTTGGCGTCGATGTCCAGGTCGCGGCTGATCATGGTGAGCAGGCGCCGGGAATCGTCCGCGTCGTAGATCGAGAAGTTCGAGTTCAGGCCGGGCAGCAGCGCCGCCTGGGTCCGCAGGATGCGGACGCAACTGGAGTGGAACGTCGACACCCACATGGCGTTCGCCCGCGGGCCGACCAGCCCGGTCACCCGCTCCCGCATCTCCGCGGCGGCTTTGTTGGTGAATGTGATGGCCAGCACCTGGCCCGGCGTGACACCGCGGGCGGCCAGCAGGTAGGCGATGCGGCGGGTGAGCACGGCCGTCTTGCCCGAGCCCGCGCCCGCCACGATGAGCAGCGGGGATCCGGTGTGCACCACCGCCGCGCGCTGCTGTGGATTGAGGCTGTCGAGCAGGCGCTCGGCCTCCTCGGCGCGCCGCTGTTCCCGCTCGACGCGCTGCCGTTCGCGCTCGGCGTCCGTTGGCGGCGCCTCGGGAACGGAGGCAGGCTGCCGCCCCTCCGCCGCGTTACCGCCGGCGAGCTGCGGTTTCGATGTCGGATCCGGGTGCACGACCCGACCGCCCTGCGTCTTGGGAGCCACCGTGATGTCCATCGTCCATCCACGCTACCGGCGGGCACCGACAGAGATGAAGCCCCGGGTGACATCGGTATCGGTTCGGCGCCGGTCGACTGAACGGCGGGTGAACTCCCCCTGGTGGGAAGGGCGGGCGAAACGACCTGCGTTTCTCGCGACATTGCCAAACGTATACGTTTTGCATACCCCCCTACCCGTGGCACACTGGCGACATGCTCAGCGCTTTCGCAAGACATCCGATTCGGCTGCCAGCCGAACGCCGGGATCGCGGAGCCTGTACCTGAGCACGCCTTCTGGGGGGACAATACAAGGCCCCACCAGGTCTGTTTCACGGTGAAAGAACTGATCGGTAACGAGCCTTCGGCACCCGCCGATCCATGTTCTGACACGAGGAGATGAATGATGAGCACCCCTGCCACGACGACCGGGTCCGAATCCGCGCTGCCGCAGACCGAGGCCGAGATCGACAAGCTCCGCAAGGAGATCGACCGTCTCGACGCGGAGATCCTGGCCGCGATCAAGCGCCGGACGGAGATCTCCCGGATCATCGGCCGGACGCGCATGGCGTCAGGCGGGCCGCGCCTCGTGCACAGTCGCGAGATGAAGGTGCTGGAGCGCTTCAGCGAGCTCGGCCAAGAGGGCCACACCCTCGCCATGCTGCTGCTTCGCCTCGGCCGCGGTCGTCTCGGCCACTGATCTGACCCCAACGCGGCGCTCGCGAGACCGTCGCTTTCGAATAGACCGCCCCGGGCTATGCCACCCGGGGCGGTCACTTCATGTCCGCCCCCAGAGGAGCGCGGAAGGTTTTCAGACCGTCGGCTTGGTGGAAGGCGTCCACCGACGCTATCCGGGTTCGGCGGCCGGTCCATCACCTGAGGTGGAATCGTTCAGCGCCCGCAGGTCGGCCCTCAGCTCTGCTTCGAGCGGTTCGGCATGCGAGCGCATAACGGGATGCACATGGCGAAGATGCTCGAGGTCTTGACTTGTCCGTTCGATCGCGGCCGCTCGTTCCGCGGGGCTGCCCTCCGCCGCGATCGTGCGATTGGTCAGGACACGCCAATCCACTCCGGATTGGTCCAGCGCCTGTCGCAACGCCGGACTGGGTGACTGGTGCAACCCGATGAAATCTATGTCCGCGGTTGTGAGATCGAACATCTGGGCTTCGATGAAATGGCTGGCGCGAAAATCTGCTCCGAGATAGTCGCGGCCGATAGGAGCGAGATCGCGCACTCCGACGCCATAGGAATATTCCGACGGGTTGTCCAGGGGGGAGGGTATCGCCCGTTCCCTTTCCACCAGCGAGTCACCGAACGTGATGGTCGTTCGTGACCGGACCTCCGGCTTCAGGTAGATCTGATTGTCGCCGTAGTTCAGCTCCGACAACCCATCGATCATGCCGTCTTGGGAAGGACGCACTCCGTCCACGGCAACGTAGCCGTAGACGGGCGGGTTGTCGTGGACGTGCGGGCCGAACCACTCTTCTTCGGCATGAGCGCGAACGCCCACGGGGTTGCGGCTCCCCCTGATTCGCCCTTCCTCGAGAAGTGCCACGAGTTTGTCGTCGCGGACGCGGATGGCGAGCGGTTTCCCGTCGAGCGCGTCCTTCAGTTCACGCCGCATCTGCTCGCGTAGGTCGGCGCTGTCCCGGCCGAGAGAAGCCGCTGTTTCCTCGATTCTCCGGTCGATGATGGCGTATTGCTCCAGCCGGGACAGCCGACGGTTGGCTATGAAGTCATACAGGTCCTCGTCGGTCGGTCCGTTCTCGCCGAAACGTCGATTCAGTTCGGCTTCGAGTCTCTGTCCGGCCCGGCTCAGCGACGCTCGGTCCGGCGGCGGGGGGCACAGATCCCGCAAGGGACCGGCATCGCCACCTGCCGCGCGTCGGATCGCGAGCGCACCGTCGGCGTCCCCGTGCGTGTGCACATCGACGACTTCCCGGGAAGCGCGGGCCGCGCCTGTTTTCATGTCCGCGAGGCCCTCGGCTTCCCTCTTGGTCAGCCGTTTCAGATCGTCCACGGCCCGCAAGAAGGCTCTGACGATGCCGTTGCTCAATCAGGCGTCACCGGCACCCGCACCTTCTCACAATCAGCCCCTTCGCCGCCTCCTCGGACCTCAGGTAGAGGCTAGTGTCGATGATCGACGAAGTCGTCCCCCGGAAAGCAGGGGGGCTGCGCGGGTCGGCGCCGACAGGCCGGATTCGACCCTCAGGTGCGCGATCGATCGCCTTCAGTGGCGCGGAATCCGCGGCACGCTCTCACGTGAGCGCGATGTATTTGGTGGAGAGGTATTCCTCGATGCCCTCGGTGCCGCCCTCCCGGCCGAAGCCGGACTCCTTGACGCCGCCGAAGGGGGCGGCGGGGTCGGAGATGACGCCGCGGTTGACGCCCACCATGCCGGATTCCAAACCCTCGGCGATCCGCAGCGCGCGATCGAGGTCGCGGGTGTAGACGTAGCTGACCAGCCCGAATTCGGTGTCGTTGGCGGCGGCGAGCCCCTCTTCCTCGGTGTCGAAGCCGACGATCGGCGCGACCGGGCCGAAGACCTCCTCGCGCAGGATCCTGGCTTGCGGCGGGACGTCGCGCAGCACGGTGGCCGGGTAGTACCAGCCGGGGCCGTCGGGCGCCTTGCCGCCGATCAGCACCTGTGCGCCCTTCGCGACGGCGTCGTCGACCAATTCGCCGACCGTGCGCAGTTGCTCCTCGTTGATCAGCGGGCCCAGCGTCGTGTCCGGGTCGGCGCCCGGCCCGAGCCGCACACTGCTGGATATCGCCTCGACCAGCTTGGTGGTGAACTCCTCGAGCACGCTGTTGTGCACGTGGAAGCGATTGGCGGCGGTGCACGCCTCGCCGCCGTTGCGCAGTTTCGCCAACATCGCGCCCTGCACCGCGGCATCGACGTCGGCGTCGGCGAACACCACGAACGGCGCGTTCCCGCCGAGTTCCATCGAGGTGCGCAGCAACCGGTTCGCGGATTTCTCCACCAGCTTCTTGCCCACCTCGGTGGAGCCGGTGAAGGTGAGTTTGCGCAGCCGGGCGTCGTCGATCAACGGTTGGGTCACCGCGCCGGAGTGGCTGGAGGTGAGCACCGAAAGCACGCCGTCGGGCAGTCCCGCCTCGCTGCACAGCTTGCCGAGCAGCAGCATGGTCAGCGGCGTCGCCGAGGCGGGCTTGACGATCATCGTGCAGCCCGCCGCCAGCGCGGGGCCGATCTTGCGCGTCCCCATCGCGAGCGGAAAATTCCAGGGCGTGATCGCCAGACATGGGCCGACCGGCTGCTTGTGCACCATGATCCGGCCGGTGCCCGAAGGCGCGTGCAGATAGCGCCCGTGCACGCGGGCGGCCTCCTCGCTGAACCAGCGGAAGAATTCGGCGCCGTAGCGCACCTCGTTGCGGCTCTCCGGCAGCGCCTTGCCCATTTCCAGGGTCATCAGCAGGGCGAACTCCTCCGCGCTGGCGGTGATCCGCTCGAACACCGCGCGCAGGACCTCCCCGCGCTCCCTGGCGGGCGTGGCCGCCCACTCGTCCTGCACCGCGACGGCCGCGTCGAGCGCGCGCAGCGCGTCCTCCGGCGTCGCGTCCGCGACGTTCGCCAGCACCTCCCCGGTCGCCGGATTGTGCACCGGGAAGGTACCCGCACCGGTGGCGTCGACGGCCCGCCCTCCGATCCACAACTGCGTCGGCACGGATTCGAGAAGTTCACGTTCGGACACCATGCGGCCAGCCTATGCCGCGAGACCTCATCCTGGAACGGACGCGGACCCCGGATCGGACCCACGTCCACCGCATGGGCTCGCGCGTTGCGCCCTCGTGTGCACGGTCGGGGTAAGTCCGGTGTGGCAACGGGTGTCCACCTTCGACGCCGATTCGACCGACTTCCGCGCCCGCAGCCGTGCGCGCGGCGGTGCCTGCTTGTAGTCTCGGCGAACGTGAGCAGCGACATCACCGCGACGGCGGCATGGCGGAAACTGCACGATCACCACGGCACCGTCGCGGGACGACACCTGAGGGAGTTCTTCGCCGACGACCCGGCCCGGGGCAGCGAGCTGACCGTCCAGGTGGCGGACCTGCGCATCGACTACAGCAAGCACCGCGTGAACCGCGAAACCCTGCATCTGCTGGTGGAATTGGCGCGCGAGGCGGGCGTGCCCGATCGTCGCGACGCGATGTTCCGTGGCGAGCACATCAACACCTCCGAGGACCGCGCGGTCGGCCACGTCGCGCTGCGGTTGCCCGAAGGCGAGACCATGGTCATCGACGGCGTCGACGCGGGCGCCGAGGTGCACGAGGTGCTGCGGCGGATGGGCGAGTTCACCGACGCGCTGCGCTCCGGCGCGTGGCGGGGAGCGACCGGCGAGCGCATCACGACGGTGGTCAACATCGGCATCGGCGGATCGGATCTGGGTCCGGTCATGGTGCACCAGGCGCTGCGGCACTACGAGGACGCGGGCATCGGCGCCAGGTTCGTCTCCAACGTCGATCCCGCCGACCTGGTCGCGAAGCTGGCCGGGCTCGACCCGGCCACCACCCTGTTCATCGTCGCGTCCAAGACCTTCTCCACCCTGGAGACGCTCACCAACGCGACCGCGGCCCGGCGCTGGCTGGTCGCCGCGCTCGGTGAGGACGCCGTGGCCAAGCACTTCGTCGCGGTGTCCACCAATGCCGAGCGGGTCGCGAGGTTCGGGATCGACACCGCGAACATGTTCGGTTTCTGGGACTGGGTCGGCGGCCGCTACTCGGTGGACTCCGCGATCGGCCTGTCGGTGATGGCGACCGTCGGCAAGGAGCGCTTCGCGGAGTTCCTCGCCGGTATGCACGCGGTGGATCGGCACTTCGCCCAGGCGCCGCTGGAGGCGAACGCTCCGGTGCTGCTCGGCCTGCTCGGTGTCTGGTACTCGAATTTCTTCGGGGCGGAATCGCATGCGGTGCTGCCGTACTCGAACGATCTGGCCCGCTTTCCCGCCTACCTCCAGCAGTTGACCATGGAGTCGAACGGGAAGTCGGTCCGCGCCGACGGCACCCCGGTCTCCACCTCCACCGGCGAGATCTTCTGGGGCGAGCCGGGCACCAACGGCCAGCACGCCTTCTACCAATTGCTGCACCAGGGCACCCGCCTCATTCCAGCGGATTTCATCGGATTCGCCCAGCCCACCGACGATCTGGCGACCAGCGACGGCACCGGCAGCATGCACGACATCCTGATGAGCAATCTGTTCGCGCAGACCAAAGTGCTCGCCTTCGGGAAGACCGCGGAGGAGATCGCCGCCGAGGGCACCGATCCGGCGATCGTGCCGCACAAGGTGATGCCGGGCAACCGTCCCTCCACCACCATCCTCGCGCCGCGACTCACCCCGTCGGTCGTCGGTCAGCTGATCGCGCTCTACGAGCATCAGGTGTTCGTGGAGGGCACGATCTGGGGCATCGACAGTTTCGACCAGTGGGGTGTCGAACTCGGCAAACAGCAGGCGCTCGCCTTGGCGCCGCTGCTCACGTCGGCGGAAGACCCCGAACCGCAGGACGACTCGTCGACCGATTCGCTCATTCGCTGGTACCGCGCCAACCGCTGATCGCGTGCGACGCTCGGCGCTAGTCGCCGCCGCCCGTCGGACGGTTGCGCTGCGCCTCGTTCAACTGCTGGATGATGTGTGAGGTCGATATCGCGATCAGGATGCCGATGACGCCCAGGTCGAAGGCGACCTGCACCATGGTGGCCACCTTCGCGGCGTCCCCCACCGCGTGCACGTCGCCGTAGCCGATCGTGCCCAGCGTGACCACCGTGTAGTAGAGCGCGTCGGTCCGCGTGTGCAGGCCCTCGAACTGGCCGGGTGCGCGCGATTCCAGCACGTAGTAGTACAGGGCGAAGAACGTGACGACGACACAGACCACGAGCAGCACGTCGTTGATGCGCCCGACGGTCGCGCGCGGATCCATGATGTACCGCCGGATGCGCCACCGGGCCAGCCAGATCAAGCCCGCGACGCCGACGACGAACGCGAGCAGCGCCGACACGCCGGACAACCGGCCCAGATGCAAAGCCTTCAGCGGCAGGAAGTAGTAGAACAGCAGAGCGCACACCACGGCCAGCAGGTTGTGCAAAGCACGCGACAACCTGCCGACTGCGCGATTCTCCGTCATTCCTCCATCATCGGCCCAGGTGGAGCGCAAGAGACGCCGCACGCGCCGGACGATGCGCGTTGCGATCCCAGGGATGCGTCGGCTACGAGATGCTCGGATCGACTGCTGATGCCCGGGGCGGACCGGCCACCGCATAGCCTCCCGCATGCCAGCGCAGCAAGAGGTCGGCGCGCTCGCGGGTGGTCGCGACCAGGTCAGCGTTGCGCAAGTCGCTGTGGTGCACTTTGTCGTGTGCCGCCGCGGGGGTGCGGCCACCGCGAATGTGCCGGTCCAGCAGGCGATTCGCGATCACGTCGCGCGCGGCGTCCAGGTACCAGCACTCGTCCAGCAATGGGCGAACCGCGGACCACCGCCGCGTCCCGAAGTCATCGAGCAGTAGGTAGTTGCCCTCGGTGAGGACGATGGACTGCCGGTCGAACACCACGCCACCGGGAACCGGGGCATCAATGGACCGGTCGAATGTGGGCCACGGCACCGGCTCGCCTACCGGCGTGGTGCGCAGGCGGCGCAGCTCCGAAACGTAACCGTCGACATCGAAAGTGTCCGGCTCACCCTTGCGCGCAAGGCTTCCTGCCGCCCGCAGGACGTCGTTGGACAGGTGGAATCCGTCCATGGGCGCGATTTCGGCGACCGCTCCGTCCACCTCGGTATTGATCGCGTCGCGCAACGCGATCGACAAGGCGGATTTGCCCGCGCCGGGCGGCCCCGTGATGCCGAGCAGATACCTTCCCCGCCCGGCCCGATCCAGCACCCGCCGGACCAACCAGCTCAACGGTCTGTCGACGAACTGCCCTGCCACCGCCGCCACCCTACCGGCGGTCCACCGCTTCGGATCGCCACTTCCGCTGACCGGCGCTCGCGCCTCGCAAAGGTATCCACACTCGTCCACAGAGTGATGCCGCGCGCGCTTGCCCGGCTCCAGCTGGGCAAGGCGCGGATCACGCTCCAGGAGGGCGGGAGCGGAAGCGTATGCGGCGCGGGCTTGTCGCCGTGTCCGTTCGTGGCGCTGCCCCCGTGGTTCCGGTCCACGAGAACAACGCGGCGATCAGCGAAGGCGCTGGCGTACCTGGGCGGACAAGTCGGCCGCTCGGTCGCGCAGCGCTTCGGCGAACGCACCGCGCGAATCGGCGGCTCCGCGGTCGCCACGATGCGCGATGACCGTGCGCCGAACCGCGGCGGGGTGGTCGATGCGCAGCAGCGCGACGGTCGGCGGCAGCACGGGGACGGCGATGCCGGGGACCACCGTGATACCGAGTCCGGCCGCGACGAGACCGAGTTTGGCGAACCAATCACGCGCGACGAACGCGATGTCCGGCTCCCAGTCCGGGTCGCGCCAAGCACCGAGGAGGGTGGCGGACGGCTCCTGGCTGCCCGCGATCCATCGCTCATCGCGCAATACCTCGGGGGTCGCGCTGGTGGCGCCCGCGAGCGGATGCGTGGGCGGGACCGCGACCAGCAACGGATCGTCCACCAGGGGTTCGATCTCCACGCCGGAGGGCAAGGGGTCCGGCGCGGTCACCACTGCGAGGTCGAGGCGTCCGCGCGAGACGGCGGTGAGCAGTCTGGGACTGAGCCCCTCGCGCAGCGAGATCCGCACCTGCCGGTCACGGGTCGCGGAGATCGCCCCGGGCACCAAGGCGGCCATCGCGGTGGAGAACGCACCGACGCGCAGGCGGCCCGCCGGGCGCGCCGTGAGATGACGGATGTCGTGCCGGGCCTGCTCCAGTTCGCCGAGGATCACGTCCGCGTGCCGCAGCACGATCCGCCCCGCCTCGGTGGGCTGCACGCCGCGGGCGTGTCGCTCGAACAGCGCGCGGCCCGCCGCCCGCTCCATGAGCGCGATCTGCCTGGACACCGCGGACTGGGTGTAACCGAGGTTCTCCGCGGCCGTCGAGAAGGACCCGCAGGCGGCGGCTTCCCGCACCACGCGGAGACCGGAGACGGTGAACTCATCCATGCGCAATTCTCATACCACATATGCAAGACAGTCGCTTGTCGCATACCTTGGGCGGCCCTAGCGTCGTGGGCATGACCGCGCTCGACAACAAGAAGCTGCTCACCGACATCTTCGAGCAGATGTCCCTCGGCAACACCCGCGCACTCAGCGACGCCATGGCCGACGACTTCCGCTGGGTCTTCCCCGGCGACTGGTCCTGGAGCGGTACGTGGCAGCCGAAATCAGCTGTGCTGGAAGGACTCCTGCGTCCGCTGATGGCTCAGTTCACCGCATACCGCTCGGCCGCGGACACGATCGTCGCAGCCGACGACCGCGTCGTCGTGCAGGCCCGCGCCGAGGCCGTGACCACGCGCGGGGAGACCTACAACCAGACCTATTGCTTCGTCTTTCGGGTCGCCGACGGGAAGCTGCGCGAGGTGGTCGAGTACTGCGACACCGCGTTGGTCGAACGCGTGCTGACCCGCCCCGCCTGAGAGGCAGGACTCAGCCTCGCCAACCCGCGATGAGCAGGTCGGTGAGCCGGCCCAAATAGTCCGGCTCGATCGGAATTCCCACGATCATCAGCCGCCAATAAAGCGGTCCGGCGAGCATGTCCAGCGCCAGATCGAGGTTCAGATCCACGGGCAGCTCGCCGCGGGCGATAGCCCGCCGCAGCATATCGGCGGCCCGCTCGCGCCGCGTGTCCCGCGCACCGACCAGAAGCGACTGCGCCAGTGTCGGATTGCGCGACGCCTCCGCCAACAGATCGGGAATGACCCTGGCCGCCAACGGATGGGACAGCATGCCCGCCGCCGACTCCAGATAGGCCCGGACATCACCGCGCAGGGTGCCGGTGTCCGGAGTCTCGGCGGCCGCGACCGCCAGAGTCGAGGCGAGAGCGGTCACCATCTCCTCCTTCGATCGCCAACGCCGGTAGACCGTCGGCTTGCTGACGCCGGCCCGCCGCGCCACCGCCTCCATCGAGAGCCGGCCGTAGCCGACCTCCGCCAATTCGGCGAGCACCGCTTCGGTGATGGCCTCCGTCACCTGCGGTTGCATTACGGCGGCCCCGGCGGGACGGCGTCGTTCGGCTGTCATGCCCCCATCATGCCACGACGATACGGTTGCGTTTACACGTAGTTGTAATCTACGGTTTCAACGTCGATACGCCATCGTGTTGACGTAGTCGGATAGACGTAGGAGATTCCGGTGAAGTTCCTGTTCGATGACGAGTCCTTTGCCTTCGAGGCGCTGCGGACCGCCTGCTTCGCCGAGTTCGGCGGCGCCGATCTCGGCGAGGTGCTGGCTGTCGCACGCGCCGTTCCCGACGGTGACGAGGAGGCATGGTGCACACAGTGGACCGTCGCGGGAGACCGGGCGCGCGCGCTCGGAGGTAGACAGGCGCTGCTGCGCGCCTCGAACTACTACCGCACCGCCGAGTTCTTCCGCCGCGACGATCCGTTCGACGATCCCGTCGCGAAGGACCTGTTCGCACGGGCCCAGGACACCTTCGCCGAAGCCGCCCAACTCATGGACACGCCCGTTGAGGCAGTCGAGATCCCTTACCAGGACACCCATCTGCCCGGCCTGCTGTTCCTGGCCGACGACTCCGGCGCACCCCGGCCGACCATCATTCTCACCAGCGGCTTCGATTCCCCGGCCGAGGAGGCGTACTTCGCCCTCGCGGCCGCGGCACTGCCGCGCGGCTACAACGTCCTCGCCTACGACGGCCCCGGCCAGGGTGCCGCGTTGCGGCATCAGCGATTGTTCTTCCGCCCCGACTGGGAAGCGGTCCTCACCCCGGTCGTGGACTACGCGTTGACGCGGGCAGAAGTGGACGCCGAGCACGTCTACCTGTACGGCTACAGCCTGGGCGGCTTCCTGACCCCGCGGGCCGCCGCCTTCGAACACCGCGTCGCCGGGCTGATTCTCGACGGCGGCATCTACAGCTACTACGACGTGAACTTCGCGAGCATCCCGGCCGTCGCCGCCGAGTGGGTCATGGCAGGCCGCGATGACGTCGCGGATCCGGTCGCGCATCTGATGATGGCCAACCACACCGGCACACGGTGGGCGCTGCGCAACGGCCCGTGGTCCTTCGGCACCGCCACCATTTCCGAATACCTGCGCCGCACAAGGGAATACACCCTCGACGGCCTCGCCGATCGCATCACGGCGCCCACCCTCATCTTCGCCCCGGACAACGACCACTTCTTCGCGGGCCAGCCCGAGCGCCTACACCGCGAATTGACCTGCCCCACAACGTTGGTTCCCCTGCATAGTGTCGATGGCGCCGGGGAGCACTGCGCCTATGGCGCCCGTTCCACCCTGCTCCACCACATGTTCACCTGGCTCGACGCCCTCTGAGATCTGCGGCGCGGGGACTCCTGGGCCGATTCGGACACCTCGCCTCCGGGGACCGCTTCACCCGAACCGGTCCCCGGTTGCTCGGCAAGCTCAGACGAATGCCCGTTCGATGATCGCGCCGGTGTCGACGCCGGTGGGCAGCGTGCCGAACGCGATGCCCCAGTCGTCGCCGAGCCGGGTCGCGCAGAACGCGTCGGCGACGGCGGGATGACCGTGCCGGACCAGCTGCGCGCCTTGCAGCACCAGCGCCATCAGCTCGACGACGCGCCTCGCGCGGTACTCGATGTCGTTGAGATCCGACAACTCCTTGCCGACCCGGGCGATCGCGTCGTCCAGGCGCGGATTCTCGCCCTTGGCGAGCGACACTTCGTTGAAGTACGCCTCGACCGTCTCCGGCTGACGCCCCATGGCACGCAGCGCGTCCAGCGCGGCGACATTGCCCGACCCCTCCCAGATCGACATCAGCGGCGCCTCCCGGTACAGCCGTGGCATACCGGATTCCTCGGCATATCCGTTGCCGCCGAAGCATTCCAGCGCCTCGGCCGCATGCGCGGGCGCCCGCTTGCACACCCAGTACTTGGTGACCGCGAGCGCGATGCGCCGCAGTGCCGCCTCGGCCGGATCGCCGCCCGCCCGGTCGGTGGCCCCGGCCAGCCGCATCATGACGGTGGTCGCGGCGTCGGACTCGATCACCAGGTCGGCCAGCACGTTGCGCATGGCGGGCTGGTCGATCAGCTCGGCGCCGAATACTTTCCGGTGCCGCGCGTGGTGCACGGCGTACACCGCGCCCGCCCGCATACCGGTCGCGGAGCCGATCACGCAGTCCAGCCTGGTCATGTTCACCATCTCGATGATGGTCTTGACGCCCGCGCCCTCCGCGCCGACCAGCCAGCCCGAGGCGTTCTCGTACTCGATCTCCGAAGAGGCATTGGACTTGTTGCCCAGCTTGTCCTTCAGTCGCTGGATGCGGATCGGGTTGCGGGTGCCGTCCGGCAGCACCCGGGGCAGCAGGAAACAGGACAGGCCGCCGGGCGCCTGCGCCAGGGTGAGGAACATGTCCGACATCGGCGCGGAGGTGAACCACTTGTGGCCGACGATCCGGTAGGAGCCGTCCGGCTGCGGCGTCGCGGTGGTCGTGTTGGCGCGCACGTCCGAGCCGCCCTGCTTCTCGGTCATCGACATGCCCGCGATCAGCCCGGCCTTGGTGGACGGCTCACGCAACCCGAATTCGTAGACGCGGGAGCCGAGCAGCGGCTCGTATTTCGCCGCCAGTTCCCGGTTGTGCCGCAACGCGGGGACCACCGCGTAGGTCATCGAGATCGGGCACATGTGGCCCGCGTCGGCGGTGCCCCAGGTGTAGAACTTCGCCGCACGCGCCACGTGCGCGCCCGGCCGGTCGTCCAGCCACGGGGCGCCGTGCAGGCCGTGCTCGACGGCCACGCGCATCAGGTCGTGCCAGTGCGGATGGAACTCGACCTCGTCGATGCGGTGCCCGTAACGGTCGTGCGTGCGCAGCACCGGCGGGTATTCGTTGGCCAGCCTGCCCCACTCCTGCGCCTGCGCGCCGCCTGCGAGCGCGCCCAGTTCTCGCACTTCGGCTTCCGCCCAGCCCGCCCCTTCCCGGTGCAGGCCCTCGAGCAGCGCCGGATTTCGCGACACGTCGAACGGCACGATGTCGGGCACCTGGTTGAAGACTTCATGCGTCTGCATCTGACACTCCTGTTTCCAGCCGGGCGCCACCCGCGCCCGGGTCGTCGCGCACGCCGAGTGCGCGCATCGCGAAAGCGGTGAGTTCGGGGACGACCGATTCGCCGTGCGGCGCGTCGGCGAGCGGCCCGACCAGCACCTCGCCGATCGCGCCGACCAACGCGGCCGCGCTGATCCTCGGGTCCTGCGGCGGGATCTCGCCCCGCGCGATGCCCTCGGCCACCGCCGATTCGAAGGTCTCGGCGAACGCCCGCCGGAAGTGCAGGCGTTCACTGTCCACGGCCGCGTCGACCGGCTCGGCGAGCAGCACGTAGGCCAGGTTCGGGTTCTTCAGCGCGCGGCCCGCGAAGGTCTCCACGGCCGCGGTGACCCGCTCGACGGCCGTTCCGAGCGCGCCCGCCGCGGCCACGGCGGCGACCTCGCGGGCGACCACCTTCCGGAACACCGCCCGCACCAACGCGGACTTGCCGTCGAAGTTCTTGTAGACGGTGCCGGTGGCCAAGCCCGCCTCGGTCGCGACCGCCGCCATGGACAGCGCGGCGTAGCCGCCGCGCGAAAGCACCTTCGTCGCGGCCTGCACGATCAGCCCCGCCTGAGCGTCCAGGCGGGCCTGCACAGCGGGAGTTCTGCGGTAGGCCACCCAAGAAGTGAAGCACGAATTCATTTCTTCACACAAGGGTGCTTTTACGGCGTATGGTCGAGCGCGTGACGGTACTCATCGAACGCAACGGCCCCGTGACGACCGTGATCCTGCACCGGCCCGAAGCACGCAACGCCGTGGACGGGCCGACCGCCGCGGCGCTGGCCGACGCCTTCCGTGAGTTCGACGCCGACCCCGATGCGGCGGTCGCGGTGCTATGGGGCGACGGCGGCACCTTCTGCGCGGGAGCCGACCTGAAGGCACTCGGTACCGAGCGCTCCAACCGGGCCGCCGAGGACGGTGACGGCCCGATGGGACCGACCAGGATGCGGCTGTCCAAGCCGGTGATCGCCGCGGTCTCCGGCTACGCGGTGGCGGGCGGGCTCGAGCTCGCGTTGTGGTGCGATCTGCGGGTCGCCGAACAGGACAGCACGTTCGGCGTCTTCTGCCGCCGCTGGGGCGTCCCGCTGATCGACGGCGGCACTGTCCGGCTGCCGCAGATCATCGGCGCGGGCCGCGCCATGGACCTGGTGCTCACCGGCCGCGCGGTCGCCGCCGAGGAGGCGCTGCGAATCGGGCTGGTGAATCGCGTGGTGCCCACCGGCGAAGCCCGCCGCGCGGCGGAGGCGCTTGCCGCCGAACTGGCCGCGCTGCCGCAGACCTGCCTGCGCTCGGACCGGATGTCGATGCTGGAGCAGGAGGGGATGACCGAGGAGTCCGCGCTGCGCAACGAGTTCCGCCACGGGCTGACGGCGCTGGCCGACGGCGCGCTGGACGGCGCGCAGCGCTTCGCGGCCGGCGCGGGCCGGCACGGCGCTCGCGCCTGAGCCTCATGGGCCGGCTGAGCGTCGTCGACGAGATCTTCCTGCGTGGCCACCGGGGGCTCGGCACGCCGATCGCCTTGCAGGGGCTGTGGCGGACAGCCGACCGGGTGGACCCCGCACTGCTGGTGCGGGTGCACGAGGCGTTGCGGTCGGGCCCGTTGGGACGCAGAGTGGTTCGCCCGCGCGTGCCGGGAGCTCGCCGGGCCTGGCGGCCGAATGTCCGGGCGTATCCGATACGCCGCGCCGAGGGCGTCCTCCCGGTCACGAACCTGCTCGACTGGGCCGACGCGCAGGGCGCCGGGCTCGATCCGGAATACGGCCCTGGGTGGCGGCTTTCGACCGCGGCGCTGGATGACGGTGGTTCGGTCGTCTCCCTCACGTGCTCGCACGTGCTGGCCGACGGGCGCGCGCTGGTGCTCGCGGTGGACGACGCCCTGGGCGGCGCTCGGGTACGTCCGGCGGATCTCTCCGCACGGGAATCGGACTGGGCCGACGCCCGCCGCCAGTGGTCGATCGTCCTGCGCGGTACCGCGGCGGCGCTACGGCACGGAGTTCCGCGGCAACCCGCCGCGCCGAGCCGGGACGAGCGGACGCGCAGGGCCGACAACGCGACGCACAGCGCGATCCTGCAATGCCCGGCCGCGGAGTGGGATCGCGTGGCGGCGCGCGACGGCGGCACGGCCAACAGCCTGTTCATCCACCTCGTCGCGAGCGTGCTCTGGGACAGCGGGTTTCCCGGCGACACGATCGAGACCAGTCTGCCCGTCGACACCCGCGACGAACCCCGCGTCGACAACGATCTCGCCATGACGCGCATCGCGATCACCCGCGCCGACACCCCGGCGACAATCCGCGCGCTGGCCCGTTCCGCCTATGAGCACCGCATGTCCGCGCCGAACGACATGCCCGAAGAACTCCTCCAGGTGATTCCGGACCGCTGGGCCTACGCACTGTCCAAAGGTGCGGGCGAACGAGACGTTCTGTGCTCCAATATCGGCACGCTCCCGGCCTCGTTGCTCGAACTCGGCCCACACCGCTGCACCGGCGTCGCCGCTCGCGCCATCCATCCCGGCCTCACCAGTTCGCGACTGCCCCGCACCCGACTCTCGGGCTACCTCTGCCGTATCGGCGACGATTACGTGCTGAGCTTGGTCTCGCTCGACCCGGAGCGGATCGAGTCCGCCGGTGTGCTGCGCGAACTGGCGGTGCGCGCGGCGAAATCCGCGGGCTTGCACGCATCCGCGTGGTGAATCCCGCGAACTGACACGCCGAGCCACGGGCGCGCCCGCCGAGGGCGGGCATATCCACGGGCGCGCAGCCGACTCACGGATTTTCGCGCGGTGAGTTCAAACGACACGCGCAAAATTTCGGCGAACAGCGGTGAGTTTTGTCGACCTGGTATGAAATCCGATAGTTTCGCTCGCCGGTCACGGCGATTCGCGCGAATGCCGACGACCGCGATCGGTCGGGTCGGCCGACTCGCCGTGTCGGCAGGATCACCGTCGTCGGCGGCACTGCCCGATAAAGTCTGCGGCGTATGCCGAGCGAGGGCCGCGACGACCCATTTGCCGTGCAAGTCCGTTTCGCGCAAGAAGTTCCGATTCCATCGATACTCGACTGGAGCATGATGAACCGAAGGCATTCGCGTACTCTCGCCGCGATCATCGCGGTGGTGGTGACCGCTACCGGCGCTTTCGCTGTTTCCGATTCCGCAGCGGGCGCCGCGCCAGGAGAGATCAACGCCGGTGGACTGCATCTGATCGCGTCGGCGAACGCCAACAACTTCGCGGCCGCCGGTGACATCGCGCCGGGAATTCCGTTCGTGCACTCGGTGCGGGTGTCCGGAGACTTCTCGGTGTCTCTCGACGGCCCCACGGCGCTGCGCGGCGGAGAGATCGCCGTCGGATATCTGGTCGGCTGCGCGGTCGACATCTCCAACGGCATCTCGATCGGTATCTCACCCAGCGTCGGAATCAACGCCGGGATCGCGCCCTCCTTCGGCCTGGAGGGGTCCCTTACCTGGGAGGCGCCCTCCTTGCAGATGAACATGCCCGATCAGCACATGATGATGCCCTCCCTGCAACTGATGGCGCCGCCGAGCGTCAGCGTCGGCGCCGCCGTCGCCATCCAGCCCAGTATCGGCGTCGAGGCGGGCGTCGCCGGCGAACTCGCGGTGAATCTGGCCCCCGGTTCGGTCACGGCGGCGGTGGTCGGCGCGGCGGAAATCGACGGGGAATCCGAATTCCCTTACACTTTCGCGCACACGAATACCCCGTTGAATGTCAGCGGTTGCCTTTCACCGGCCTCGGCCATGCCTTTTGTCACCGTACGGGCCGATTCGAAAAGGGCAACCGCGCAAACGACCGGCTATGGTGCCCCGTTCTGGTTCTGACCGTCGCGCCGCACCAATCCGTCCAGCAGCGCGCGCAGTCCCCAGTCGAACTGCGCGTCCGAGATCCATTGCGCCAGTACGGCGGCACTCGCCCGGGTGCGCGGCCAACGATCACCGTCGACGGTGTCGAACGCGGCCGCGCGACCGGCGATCCGCTCGGATTCCGGCGCCAGCGGTGGTCTTCCGTCGGTTTCCGCGACTTCCATGGCGAGCGAGCCGATGACCTGGACCATCACGGCGTAGGCCGCGCGGGCGCAGTCCTCCTCGGAGAGGCCGGTTCTGGCCAGACAGTTCAGCAACGCCTCCCCGACGTCTCGTGCGGCGTCGCCGTCCATGGGCGCGCTCATCATCAACCCCGCCACCGCGGGATGTCTCCGCACCTCGGTTCGTAGTCCACGGGCGAATTCCAGGACGGCCGCGCGGGGTTCGACGCCCGGGTCGGCGAGCACGGCGACCGGCACCGCTCCGAGCACCCGTTCGACCACCGCGCGCTCCAGGTCGGCCCGGCTCGCGACGTAGGTGTAGACCGCGTTCGGATTCACGCCCAGCCGAGTCGCGACCGATCGGATCGACACCGCGGCGACACCGCCCTCGTCCATGAGTTCCATGGCGGCATCGACGATCTGCGTGTCGCTGAACGCCCGTCGCTCGGGCCTGGTCCTGCGTTCTCCTGGTGTTGACTTCGCCGTTGCCACGCGGTTGACTGTACCCCGTACAGCTACCTGTACCCCGTACAGCCAGAATTGAGACGCCATGCCCGCACGCCCCTGGCCCGCCATCGCCCTGCTGGTGGCCGCGCCGATCACCCTGAACGTCGCCTTCGCCGGACTCGGCTCGGCCTTCGACTATCCGCACGTGTTACGCGAACCCGCGGCCGAAGTGCTCACCCTGTTCCGGCACAACCAAAGCGCCGTCGTCGCCTGGTTCGTCGTGCTGGCCGTCGCAGCCGCCGCACTGGCGCCGCTGGCGGTTCTGATCGGCAAGCTGGACCGCACACCGGCCATGCGCGCCGCCGTCGCGCCGGGCGTCGCGGCCGCCGCCGTGCAGGCGATCGGCTTGCTGCGCTGGCCCGTCGCGGTTCCGGCGCTGGCGGCGCGGGCCGCCGAGGAAGGCCCCGGCTCCTCGGCCGTGCGCACTTTCGAGGTGCTGGGCGCGGCGCTCGGCACCGGCCTCGGCGAGACGGCCGGATACACCCTCACCGCCGCGTGGACGGCCCTGGTCGCCATCGCGTTGCGGCACAGAATGCCCGCGGCGTGGAGCGTGCTCGGTTACGTCTGCGCCGTCCTGGTGCTCAGCGGAGTACTCGTCCCGCTGGACATCCCGCTCATGGCGCAGACCAACTTCGTGGGCTATGTGCTGTGGAGCCTCTGGCTGCTGGCCTTCGCGGCGCTGCTCGCCTGCCTCCCATCCGCCTCGGCGGCCCGCCACGAGTCCACGCCCGCGCAGCGGATCGACGCGCCGCACCCGCTGTGACGCGCACGAAAACGCGAGCGGCCGTTCACGCTCAGCGGTCGATCTCGCCGCCACCTCCGGACTCGTGCTCGTCGTCCACACCCCACAAGTGGTCAGCGGACGGAGGCCGAGCGCTCCAGGACGTCCGCGGGGACCGGGACGCCGGGGTCCAGGTCCGTGGAGTCGATCGGGGCGTCCCACATCTGGCGCAGCGGGAGGACACCGGCCCACACGCCGCCGTTGTCGACGTCCGACGGGTCGTCCTTCGGGCCGCCCGCACGGACCTTCACCGATGCCTCGGTGAGGTCGAGAGCGAGCACCTTCGTGGCGGCGAGCTCCTTCTTGCTCGGGGGCCGCACGCGCGACCACGCGCCCGGTGCGGCGTGCTCGACGATCACGCGCAGCCCGTGCAGGCGTTCGTCGTGCTCGGTCACCTCCCGCGCCCGGCCGAGCACGACCGCGGAGCGGTAGTTCATCGAGAAGTGCATGGCCGAACGCGCGTAGACCACGCCGTCGACCAAGGTCACCGCCACCGAGATGTCGGCGGCGAGCGCCGCGCGCAGGTTTCCCGCGCCGGTGGAGCCGTGCAGGTAGAGCGTGTCGCCGTCGCGGCCGTAGGCGGTCGGCAACACGACCGGCGTGCCGCCGAGCAGCACACCGAAGTGGCAGATCAGCCCGGCGTCGAGCACCGCGTCCAAGTCGGCGCGATCGGTGCGGGCACGGTCGGTCAGCCGGGTCGGCGTGCTGCGCGGCGTCGGCGAGAGGGGAGCCCGTGGGCTGACTGTTTCGGTCATGAACCCAGCATCGATCCGCTAATGGCATTATCAAAGTGCCAATTCAAATGATTCTCAGCAGTCCACTTCGAGGAGGAGCCGTGCTGGACGACCTTCCCCTCGACCTCGATCGCGACCTGGCGCGACCGCTGTCGGTGCAGATCGCCGACCAACTGCGCCGCGCGGCGACCAGCGGGCCGCTGCGCGGCGGCGACCGGTTGCCGTCCACTCGCGCGCTGGCCGGGCGGCTCGGCGTGAGCCGCACAGTGGTCGCCGCCGCCTACGACCAATTGCACGCGGAGGGCTGGCTCGACGGCAGACGCGGCTCCGGAACCTACTTGACGACCGCACCGGCCGCCGCGCCCGCGCGCACCGACGCCGTGGACGACACCGACGCCGCGCCGCAGCTGTTCGACCTCGGCCCCGGTGCGCCGTGCGTCGACGCCATCGATCCCGCCGCATGGCGCCGCGCCTGGCGCGCCGCGGCGGACCACTCCCCGCTCGTGCGCAAGGACCGCGCGGGCGAATCGGAGTTCCGCACGGCGGTCACCGAGCATCTGCTGCGCCACCGCGGGATCGGCGCGGGCAGCGACACCGTGCTGCTCGCGACGGCGGGAACCAGTTCCGCCGTAGGCGAATTGGCCGTGGCGCTGCTGCGGCCGGGCGATGCCGTCGCCATGGAGGATCCCGGCTATCAGCGCGCCGCAGGGGCATTCGCGGCGGCCGGTCTCGAGGTCGTCCCGGTTCCCGTCGACGCGCACGGACTGCGCGTCGACGCGCTGCCGTCCCGGATCAAAGCGGTGTACTGCACTCCGGCGCATCAATTCCCACTCGGCGCGCGGATGCCCGCGGCGCGACGGGTCGAGCTGGTGGAGCATGCGCGCCGCTCCGGGATCTTGGTCATCGAGGACGACTACGACGGCGAATTGCGCTACGACACCGCGCCGCTGCCGCTGCTGGCCACCATGGCTCCGGACGTCGTCGTCCACCTGGGCACGACTAGCAAGATCCTGTCCCCCAGTCTCGGTGTCGGCTGGTTGCTCGCCGCTCCGGAGATAGCCGGGGCGGTGCTCGCCCACCGCGAGCGCACCGGCACCGGCCCGAGCACGGCGGGCCAGCGCGTGCTCGCCGCTTTCGCCGCACACGGTGATCTGGCCAGGCACCTGCGCAGGCTGCGCCGCATGCTGCCGCCGCGCCGGGCGCTGGCGGTGACCGAACTGCGCCGCCGCGGACTCGGCGTGCTCGGCGACGACGCGGGTTCGCACGTCGTCGTGCCGGTGGAGTCGGCCGAGGACGAGCTGCGCGTGGTCGCGGAAGGCCTGGCGCACGGTGTCGCGCTGGACGGGTTGGCCAGACATCACCTCGGATCGCGCCGGGACCACTTCGGCGTCGCGCTCGGCTACACGGCGCTGTCCTGGCCGGAACTCGCCGCGGCCGTCCCGAAGGCCGCCGCGTGCCTCGCCCGGCCGTAGCATGGTCGGGGTCAGCGAACAGGCCCGGAGGCGGCAGCGCAGCGTGATCACGCGGAGCCCCGCACCTGCCGGAAAGGACGGACCATGAGCGAACAGGACATCTTGGCGCGGATCAAGGAACTGGTCGACCAGGAGCACCAGCTGCGCTCGCAGGCGACTCGCGGCGAATTGGACCCGAGGACCGAACGCCAGCGCCTGGCCGAACTGGAAGTGATGCTGGATCAGGCCTGGGACCTGCTCCGTCACCGCCGGGCGCGGATCGATCAGGGCCAATCCCCGGACGCGGTCCAAGCCAATACGGTCTCGCAGGTCGAGGGCTACCTGCAGTAGGCGCGGCGATGTCGAGCACACCAGCCGACTACGACGTCATCGTGATCGGTGGCGGACCGGCGGGCGAGAACGCCGCCGCCTACGCCGTCGCGGGCAGCGACCGCACGGCCGCCATCGTGGAGCGTGAACTCATCGGTGGCGAATGTTCCTATTGGGCCTGCATCCCGAGCAAAGCGCTGTTGCGACCGGGCCACGTCCTGGCGGCCGCGCGGGCGATGCCGGGCGTTTCGGCCACCGGCCTCGACGTCGAGGCGGTGCTGCGGCGGCGCGACGCCTTCGTGCACGACCATGACGATTCCGCCCAGGTCGACTGGGCGCGCGGCAACCACATCGACGTCGTTCGCGGCACCGGCCGCCTGACCGGCACGCGCTCGGTCGAGGTCGACGGGCGGCAGTTGCGCGCCCGGCATGCCGTGGTGCTCGCCACCGGCACCACCGCGAACGTGCCCGATGTGCCCGGCCTGCGCGCCGCGCTGCCGTGGACCTCCCGCGACGCCACCAATCTGCACGAGGTCCCGCGCCGGGTCGCCGTGGTCGGCGGCGGCGTGGTGGCCAGTGAGGCGGCGACCTGGCTGGCCGCGCTCGGGGCCGAGGTCACCCTGCTGGTGCGCGGCTCGGCGCTGCTGGCCGCCAACGAGCCGTTCGCGGGCGAACGGGTGGCGGCGGCGCTGACCGACGCGGGCGTGCGAGTGCGTTTCCGCACCGAGCCCACCTCCGTCGAGCGCCCGGTCGCGAAGGACACCGGTGAAGGCCGGATCCACGGCGGTTCCGTCACGGTCCGGTTGCGGGGTCCCGAAGGCGAGTCGGCGCTGGAGGTGGACGAGATCGTGGTGGCGGCCGGGCGCGCACCGGCCACGAAAGGGCTGGGCTTGGACGCGGTCGGGCTGTCCGACGGTTACATCGCGGTCGACGACCACCTCACCGCGCGCGATGTCGAGGGCGAGTGGCTGTATGTGGTCGGCGACCTCAACCACCGCGCCGCGCTCACCCACATGGGCAAGTACCAGGGCCGGGTGTGCGGCGACGTGATCGCCGCGCGGGCCGAGGGCAAGCCGCTGGAGGATCCGCGGTTCGTGGCGAGTTCCGATCACGGCAAGGTGCCGCAAGTGGTGTTCACCGCGCCGGAGGTCGCGGCGGTCGGCCTGACCGAGGCGGCGGCCAGGGACGCGGGGCACTCGGTGGAGACCGTCGAACTCGACATCGAGGTGGCCGGGTCGGCGTTGTCCCGGGACGACTACGCGGGCCACGCGAAACTGGTGATCGACCGCGCCACCGACACGCTGCTCGGCGCCACCTTCGTGGGCCCCGACGTGGGCGAGCAATTGCACGCGGCGACGATCGCCGTGGTCGGCGGGGTGCCGCTGTCCACCCTCTGGCACGCCGTGCCAGCTTTCCCGGCGGTCAGCGAGTTCTGGCTGCGCCTGTTGGAGGCGCGGCGCGCGTAGCTACCATTTCTAAATGGTGGCAACAACGGATATCGCGACCGCCGACGGAGTCGTCCGCGGTCGCAGGGGCCGCCGCGTCCTGCGCTGGCGGTCCATTCCCTACGCGGCTCCTCCCATCGGAGACCTGCGGTTTCGCGCTCCGCAGCCGGTCGAACCCTGGTCCGGCGTTCGGGCGGCGACGGACTTCACCTCCGCGGCGATGCAGCATCGCTCCGGGGCACGGATCGGGCCGCGCGCCTATCAGCCGACCAGCGAGGACGCGTTGACACTCAATGTCACCGTGCCCGCGACACCGGCGGCGAGCCCGCGCCCGGTGCTGGTGTTCATCCACGGCGGCGGCTATCTCATCGGAACCTCCGCGCTCGGGCTGTACTCCGGCGCGCGACTGGCGCTGCGTGGCGATGTGGTGGTGGTCTCGCTGAACTACCGGCTGGGTGCGTTCGGCTACGTCGACTTCAGCGAATTCGGCACCGCGCAGGAACCGTTCGACTCCAACCTCGGCTTGCGTGATCAGCTCGCCGCATTGGAGTGGGTGCGCACCAATATCGCGGCCTTCGGCGGCGATCCGGGCAACGTGACGATCTTCGGCGAGTCGGCCGGGGCGCATGCCGTACTCGGTCTCCTGGCCACACCGAAAGCCAAAGGGCTTTTCCATCAGGCCATTTCTCAGAGCCCACCCGCGGACTGGGCAGTGACGGCCGAGGAAGCCCGCGGCTTCGCGCGCCGCTGCGTCGCCGCGCTTGGCGCGACGCCGGACACCGCGCACACCGCCCTGCGCACCGCAGGCGCCAACGACATCCGCCGCGCGGTCGACCGCACCATCGGCCAGGTGGTGCGGGAACAGCCCGGCGCCTTTCCGGTGTGCCCGGTGGTGGACGGCGAGTTCCTGCCGGTTTCCCCGGTCGACGCGATCACCGACGGCTCCGCGCACCGGGTGCCGCTGATCATCGGCACCAACCGCGACGAGGGCACGCTGTTCGCCAGGTTCGCCGACGAACTGCCCACCACCCCGGACCGGCTGCGCTCGGCGCTCGGTAACTCCACCGAGGCGGAGTCCAGGATCAAGGCGGCGTATTCCGGCTATCCGCGGCCGAAGGCCGCGGTGCGGGCGGGTGGCGACTACACCTTCTGGCGTCCTTCGGTGACGGTCATGGAAGGTCACAGCAGGCACGCGCCTACCTACGCCTACCGTTACGACTTCGCCCCGCGCGCCCTGCAACTCGCCGGGATCGGCGCCACGCACGCGACCGATCTCATTCCGGTCTTCGGCGTGACGGATACGCCGATCGGCCGGGCCTTCACCGCCGCGGGCGGCAGACGCGGATTGCGGGCGGTCACCGAACAGTTCCAGGACAACTGGCTGGCTTTCGCGCGCACCGGAACTCCGCTGCCGTCCTGGCCCGCTTACACGGAGGCCCGCAGGTCCACCCTGATCATCGACTACCCCACGCGCGTGGAACACGACCCCGACCGGGAGAAACGACTCGCCTGGCAGGGCGTGCGGGTCCCGACGCTGACCTGAGCCGGGCCGCTACTTCAGCAAGCGCGACATCCGCCGGTCCGCGAGGATCTTGCCGCCGGTCTGACAGGTCGGGCAGTACTGGAAGGACCGTTCGGCGTAGGAGACTTCGCGGACCGTGTCGCCGCAGACCGGGCAGGGTTGCCCGGTCCGCGCGTGCACCCGCATACCGGAGCGCTTCTCGCCTTTGAGGCGGGCGGCGTCCTGTCCGACCGAGCGCCGCACCGCGTCGGTGAGCACGGTGCGCATGGCGGTGTACAGCTCGGCCACCTTGTCCGCCGGAAGGGTCTTGGTGTTCGCGAACGGCGAGATCCGCGCCGTATGCAGGATCTCGTCGGAGTAGGCGTTGCCGACGCCCGCCAGCAGCGCCTGGTCCACGAGCGCGGTCTTGATCCGCTGGGACGTGCCGTGCAGGATCTCGGCGAACTGCGCCTCGGTCACCTCCAGCGCGTCGGGGCCCAGGCGCGCGATACCGGGCACCGCCTTCGGGTCCGCCACCACGTACACCGCGAGCCGCTTCTTCGTGCCGGCCTCGGTGAGGTCGAACGCTGGTGTCGCCCCTTCGGGCGTGAAGAAGTGCACCCGCAGCGCCAGCGGGCTCTTGCCGCCCGGCTTGGGCGGCGTCGGGCTCGGCTCATCGATCCAGCGCAGCCATCCACCCCGCGACAGGTGCGTGACCAGCCACAGCCCGTCGCATTCCATGCCGAGGAATTTGCCCCAGCGCCCCGCGCCGGTGACGTCTCGACCGGACAGTGCGGTGACCGGGGGCTCGAACGTCTTGACGGCGCTCAACGCGGCCACGTCGACGCGGCCGACCACGGCGCCGACCGCATGCTCCCGGAGGAACTGAGCCAACGCCTCCACTTCCGGTAGCTCAGGCACGGGGTTCAGACTACCCAGCCCTACCGACAACCTGCCCGGTTCGCACACGGCAGCGGGCGGCTCACTCCCCGCGGCGCAGCAGATAGATGTCCATGATCCAGCCCTTCCGGTCGCGCAGCTCGGCGCGGCGGCGCACGATCTCCTCGCTCACCTCCGACAGCGGCCCCTCGATCAACGTCTCGTCCGGCATGCCGAGGTAGGCGCCCCACCAGATGTGCGCGTCGGGGGCCGAAATCGTGGTGAACGAGCAGTCGCCGTCCAGCATCACCAAGGCGTTCTCCGCGCCGAGTCCCTCGTCGCGCAGGCGACGGCCGGTGGTGATGCGTACCGGCTCACCGATGCCGTGCAGCACGATCCGATGCCGGGCGGCCAGGGCCTGCGCGCTGGTGATGCCGGGAATCACCTCGTAGTCGAAACGCACCACGCCGCGGGCGAGCACCCGCTCGATCATCCGCAGCGTGCTGTCGTAGAGCGCGGGATCACCCCAGACCAGGATGCCGCCGACGCCGTCGGCCGCGGCGAACGCCGATTCCAGCAGTGCCGAGCGGCGATCGTGCCAGTCGTCGACCACGTCCACGTAGTCGGCGGCCGTGCGGTCCCGCGGCGGATCGGCGATCGGCACGATCCGGTACGGCCGATCCATGTGTTCGGCCAAGATCGCCGTCCGCACGTCGACCAGTTCCCGCTTGGCCTCCCCCTTGCCGATGACGAAGAACGTCTCGACCTGCCGCATCGCCTTGACCGCCTGCACGGTGACCTGGTCGGGGTCGCCTGCACCGATGCCGATCACGTAGAGCTTGCGCATGGGCTCGAGCTTGCCAGGGCCGCGGCGGGCCACCGTCGTCAGGCGTGGCCAGGGACGCGCCCGATCGGCTCGCCGAGTGTGCGAGCACGAAGACTAGAGTTGCCAGACGTGGCTCATGACGCGCTCGATCCGGCATCGGCTCCCGACACCCAGTACGAGGACCTGTTGCGACTGGTGCTGACGTCCGGCACGAAGAAAGCCGACCGCACCGGCACCGGAACGCGCAGCGTCTTCGGCCACCAGTTGCGCTACGACCTCGCGGCGGGCTTCCCGCTGATCACCACGAAGAAGGTCCACCTCAAGTCGATCGTCTACGAGTTGCTGTGGTTCCTGCGCGGCGACTCCAACATCGGCTGGCTGCGCGAGCACGGCGTCTCCATCTGGGACGAATGGGCCGACGCCCACGGCGAACTCGGCCCGGTCTACGGCGTGCAATGGCGATCGTGGCCCGCGCCGGACGGAACGCACATCGACCAGATCTCCCAGGTGCTGCACACGCTGCGCACCAACCCCGACTCCCGGCGCATCATCGTCTCGGCGTGGAACGTCGCCGACCTGGACAAGATGGCGCTGGCGCCCTGCCACGCGTTCTTCCAGTTCCACGTGGCCGACGGGAAGCTGTCCTGCCAGCTCTACCAGCGCAGCGCCGACCTGTTCCTCGGCGTGCCGTTCAACATCGCCAGCTACGCCCTGCTCACCCACATGGTCGCCCAGCAGACCGAGCTGGCGCCCGGTGACTTCATCTGGACCGGCGGGGACTGCCACATCTACGACAACCACCTGGACCAGGTCGCCGAGCAACTCGCCCGCGACCCCTACCCGTTCCCCACGCTGCGGCTGCATCCCGCGCCGACGCTGTTCGACTACCGCTACGAGGACGTCGAGGTGATCGACTACCGGCACCATCCGGCCATCAAGGCCCCGGTGGCGGTGTGAGCGAGCGGACGGTCGGGCTGATCTGGGCGCAGACCCTGGACGGGGTGATCGGGTCCGGCAACACCATCCCCTGGCGGCTGCCGGAGGACATGGCGCACTTCAAGGACGTCACCTGGGGACATCCCGTGGTGATGGGCCGACGGACCTGGGATTCGCTGCCGCCGCGGTTCCGGCCGCTGGCCGGGCGGCGCAATATCGTGGTGACCAGACAGCCGGACTGGTCGGCCGAAGGCGCCGAGCGGGCGTCATCGGTGCCGGAGGCGCTGGCCAAGTGCGCCCCGGACGCGGTCTGGGTGGCCGGTGGCGGCGAGATCTACCGCGCCGCACTCGAGTTCGCGACCGACCTGCGCGTCACCGAGATCGATACCGCGGTCGAGGGCGACGCCTTCGCGCCGTCGATCGGACCGCAGTGGCGGCCCGACGACCCGGAGCCGTGGCGCACCTCGGCCACCGGCCTGCGCTACCGCATCCGGCACTACACCCGGCGGCCCGCCTAGCGCGCCACGCCAAGAGGCTCCGCGAACGCCGCCCCCACGGGCGGGGACGGTCGAACCCGGCCCGCGCCGCGACGGACTCGGGCATACTCCTCGATATGCGGGCGGCCGGACCCGCGTCCGGTCGCCCGCCTCGAGCCGTTGCCACCAGCCCGGCACCGGCTGTGGTGCTCTGCGAAAGGCGGTCCATGGAAAAGAAATCGCTGACTGCGGTAGCGCGCCAGCAACTGAAGCTGGCCGCCCTCGCCACGAGCGGGCGCAGTTCACAGACAATCTATGGCGGCCACACGCATACGCTGCGGCAAACGGTGGTCGGCCTGACGGCCGGGCACAGCCTGGCCGAACACGACAACACCGGCGAAGCCACGTTGCAGGTGCTCAGCGGCACCCTGGTGCTGCTCAGCGGCGCCAACGAATGGAAAGGCTCCGAGGGCGACCTGATCGTGATACCCAAGGCGCGCCACAGCGTCAAGGCGATCGACGACGTCGCGTTCCTGCTGACGGTGGCGATGTAGCCACCACGATGCGGGTCCGTAGCCCGGCCGGACCGGTCGGGCATTAGGGTGTCGATCATGGGTGAGCCGCAGCCGATCCTCGAACCGCTCACACCGTCCGCGATCTTCTTGGTCGCCACGATCGACGAGGGTGGCGAAGCGACGGTCCGCGACCTGCTCGCCGATATCACCGGCCTGCGCCGCTCGGTGGGCTTCCGCCTGCCGGGCGCGAACCTCACCTGCGTCACCTCGATCGGCTCCGACGCATGGGACCGCCTGTTCGCCGGCCCGAAACCGGCTGAGCTGCATCCGTTCCCCGGTTACGTCGGCGCACGCCACACCGCGCCCGCGACGCCGGGCGACCTGCTGTTCCACATCAAGTCCGAGGTGCAGGACGCCTGTTTCGAGCTGGCCATGGCGATCGGCGATCGGCTGGCCGGTGCGGGAACGATCGTGGACGAGACGGTCGGCTTCCGTTACTTCGAGCAGCGCGATCTGCTCGGTTTCGTGGACGGCACGGAGAATCCGGAGGGTCGCGCGGCCTACGCGGCGGCGCTGGTGGGCGAGGAGGACCCGGACTTCACCGGCGGCAGCTACGTGATCGTGCAGAAGTACACGCACCCGCTGGCGGACTGGCGCGCGCTGTCGGTGGAAGAGCAAGAGCGCGTCATCGGCCGCACCAAACTGGACGACTTCGAACTCCCCGACGAGATCAAGCCGGCCGACTCGCACGTCGAGGTCAACACGCTGATCGATCCGGACGGCACCGAACGCCAAATCCTGCGCGGCAACATGCCCTTCGGCAGCGTGCGCGAGGGCGTGTTCGGCACCTACTACATCGCCTACGCGGCCACGCCGAGCGTCACCGAACGCATGCTCACCCGGATGTTCCTCGGCACCGACGAGGCCGCTTACGACCGCATCCTGGATTTCTCCGTCGCCCACACCGGCACCTCGTTCTTCGCACCCACCGTCGATTTCCTCGACGATCTGCCGCCTGCGCCGTGGGAGGCGGCGGAATCCGCGGTGTCCGTGGACACCGACGGCGCTGGTCCCGCAGATCCGCCCGGCATCGCCGCGCCCGCGGGCGACGGCGCCCTCGGTATCGGCTCGTTGAAAAGGAGCATCCGGTCATGAACAACCTCCATCGCGAACTAGCGCCGATCACCTCCGAGGCGTGGGCGGCCATCGAGGAGGAGGCGACGCGCACGTTCAAGCGGCACATCGCGGGCCGACGCGTCGTCGACCTGTCCGGCCCGCACGGCGTCGACTACTCGGCGGTGGGCACCGGGCACACCACGGCGATCGATTCGCCGGACGCCGGGGTGTTCGCCCGTCAGCGGGTGGTCGCGCCGCTGGTCGAACTGCGGGTGCCGTTCACGCTCTCCCGCGAGGAACTCGACAACGTGGAGCGCGGCGCGCAGGACGCCGACCTGGACCCGGTGAAGGACGCCGCGAAGAAGATGGCGTTCGCCGAGGACCGGGCGATCTTCGAGGGCTATACGGCCGCGCACATCACCGGCATCCGCGCCAGCTCGTCCAACGATCCGATCACGCTGCCCAGCGACACCCGTCTGGTCCCCGAGTCGATCGCGCAGGCGTTGACCGCGCTGCGGCTTGCCGGTGTCGACGGACCGTACTCGGTGCTGCTCAGCGCCGATCTGTACACCGCGGTCAGCGAGACCTCCGACCACGGCCACATGATCCGCACGCATATCGAGCGCCTCATCCCGGAAGGGGAGATCATCTGGGCGCCCGCCATCGACGGCGCGATCGTGCTCACCACGCGCGGCGGCGACTTCGATCTGCGCATCGGCCAGGACCTGTCCATCGGCTACCTGACGCACGACAGCACGTCGGTGCAGCTGTACTTCCAGCAGAGCCTGACGTTCCTGGTGTACACGGCCGAGGCCGCGGTCCCGCTGACCCTCTGAGCGCCGGTCACATCTGGGAACGGCCAGGTGCGCGGCCGGAGCGCGAGACGGTACGGTGGCCGGATATGCGCCATGAACAGGTAGGTGAGATGACAACGGTGCGGGCGGGTGTCGTTCCGACGCAGCGCGCCGTGTTCTACAGCGTGCTCGGCATCCTTGCCACCGTCACGATCTGCGGTTCGTTCGTCGCCGCGTTCGGGGTGAACCGGGTGTTCACCGGCCTGCTGGCCGGAGCGGTCGTCGGTATCGCGGTGCTGGTCGCCCTGTTCACCCGGGACGCCGTCGTGCTCACCGATCACGCCATCTACCGGCGCAAGCCGTGGACGATCTCCCGCATCTCGTGGGACCGCGTGGTGGCCGGGCGCTTCACCCTGGACGAGCGCGCCCGATGGTCGCTGGCGCTGGACCTCATCGGCGGCGACGAACCCCACGGCGAACTGGTGCTGTTGTCCATTCCCCCGGTGGTCCGCCCGGTCGCGGGAGCGTACGACCTGCGCAAACGCGACCAGGTGACGGAGATACGGGCGATACTGCGGCGCAAGCGGATTCCGGTGACCGTGTTGCCGCAGATCGCGGGGGCGTTGCAGGAGCATTGGCAGATCGCGCCGCCGACGCACTGAGGTTGGCGGCCTGTCGATAGATCTGGGACGTCCAATATCCTCGGCGGCACCGACCCTTCACGCCCCCACCAGGAGCCGAATACGTTCCCGCCGCCCCCGGGGTCACAGGGACGGTGAAGACCAGGTTCAGTTCGTGGTGGGAGGCGTCGGCATCAGTAGGTCCAGTTCGTGCCGGTGCCTCGGTACTTCTCAACGGAGATGGGCTCGGAACCCGGCTTCATGTGGTCGAGGTAGAGCCGTCCGTACAAGTGGTCGACCTCGTGAGCGACCAGGCGCGCAACGCCGCGATCGAACACGGTGATCCGGGTGTCGCCGTCGATATTGGTGTGCTCCACGTGGATGGTCAACGGGCGCGGTACCCGCCCGCGCAGGTCGAAGAAACTCAAGCATCCTTCGTATTGCTCGTCTTCCCCGCTGGTTTCGACGATGCGTGGATTGAACAGGGTGATGACGTCTCCCATGGGGGTTCGCACGATCGCTGCGGCACGGCTGATGCCGATCTGGGGCGCGGCGATGCCCATTCCCTTGCCGAATACGTGAGCCTGGGCTACACGTTCCGCGGCTGAATTAAGTTCGGCCACGACGCGGCGCGCGTCTTCGGCTTCGGCCGGCAGATCGAACGGGCGCGCGACCTGGCGCAGAATCTCGTCACCTTCCTGCGCGATGCCCAGGCCAGCCATGACCTTGCTCGGTGGGGTGCGTTCGTCGTCGCTGCGTCCGCGGAAGTCCCATTCGAGGCGGTAGCGCGCATGCAGCGGCGGATCATCGGTGGACCAGGCATAGATGTGGCGTTCCTGGTCCACCTGATGGGAAATGGGTGTGCGGAACGGCTGACCTTCGGCCGCCATCGAGGTCTGGAGCCCCCAGACCGAGGGCTCGAGCGCGGCGGGGAAGTCCAACCGCACCGACAGGCGATTGGTAGGTAGGCGGACCGCGCGCTGAAACCAGTTGCCCCAGTGAGCCTCTGAGACGGTGTACTCGTACTCGATCCAGCAGGCATGGCCGGGGTAGAGCGGAAAGTGGCGGCCACCATCGAGTTCGCTGAACATCAGCCAAACTTCCTTGAACGCATCGCGGTCATGGTGCGCGGTCCAGGCCATGGGCTCGGCGCGGTGTTCGCCGTGCCAGGCATGCAAGTCGATCTCGTCCCAGGTCAGTGGGTGTTCCTGATAGAGCTGGTTGGATCGCTCGGGGTCGCCGGGGTGGCGGTCGACCGAGATCCGGATCAGATAGCGGGTGATCGGTTCGGAGCCGCCGTTGATCAGGCGCCGCCGTTGGCGCAGCCGGTAGGTGTGCCCGTCGAAGGACAAGCTCGCATCGTCGTGATCAACCACCAGTGACCCGGCAGCGTCGCTGAGATCGACAGCGGCCGGACGGGTGACGGCGGAGCGGTAGGCGCGGAACTCCTCGAACGCGGCGCGCAGTGCCCCACCGGCTTGAAGGGCCGACTCGGCGCAGGCGGCGAACTCTCGGGATGGCTTCTCGGTGCCGGATTCGATCTTGGACACATACGGGCGGCTGTAGCCGAGTTTGGCGGCCAGCGCCCGGCGTGACAGGCCACGGACATCGCGCCAGCGGCGCAACTCGAGCGCGAAGGCATTGACCTGCGTCACGGCATTGTCGGGCGAGGTTTCGGCCGGGGTCACTGTCGTGCTCCTGTTCGCGCGGGGTGTGCATGTGCGTGAGTACCCCGTGAGTATGCGCCCACTCTGACGAAACACCCTGCATCCATGGGGAAATTGCACACCCAGCGACCCGCCTCCGGCTTGACCCGTTGATTGCCCTGGGGTGGTTCGCGGCCAATACGATTCGGGGAGGCACAACATGAGCAGAGTCCTGGTGACCGGGGGCGCGGGTTTCATCGGCTCGCACTACGTCCGGCATCTACTCGGCCACGATGACGTCGAGCAGGTCACTGTGCTCGACGCACTCACTTACGCCGGGCACGCGGAGAACCTCGGCGCCGCGATGCTCTCGCCGCGGCTGCGTCTGGTTACCGGCGATATCGGTGACTCCGCCCTCGTGGACGAGTTGGCGGCTTCACACGACGAAATCGTCCACCTGGCCGCGGAGTCGCACGTCGATCACTCCTTCGCTCAGGCCGCACGGTTCATCGCCACGAATGTGGCAGGCACGCAGACGGTTATCGATGCCGCCCTCCGACATCGGATCACCAAGGTGGTGCATGTGTCCACCGATGAGGTGTACGGGCCCGCACTTGAAGGTGCCGCGAGCGAGGATGCCCCGCTGGCGCCGACCGTGCCGTACGCGGCGAGCAAGGCCGCTGCGGACCTGATCGCGTTGTCCTACTACCGGACTCACGGCGTGCCGGTGTGTGTGACTCGCTCGTCGAACAACTACGGCCCGCATCAGCACCCGGAAAAGATCATCCCTGCCCACATCACCTCGTTGTTGCACGGAACCAAGATCGTGCTGCACGGCGACGGACAGCATGTGCGGAACTGGCTGCATGTCGCCGACAACTGCGCGGGCCTGGAGCTCGTGCGCCGCCACGGCACTCCGGGGCAGGTCTACAACCTGGGTGGTGGAACCGATTTGACCAACGAAGCCCTCACCGGGCTGATCTTGGCCGCGATGGGCGCGGACTGGGATCGCGTCATCCGGGTACCCGATCGCCGCTGCAACGACCGCCGCTACGCGATGACCTGGGACAAGATCGCGCGGCTGGGATACCGGCCCCGGCTCAGCATCGAAGACGGGCTAGCCGAGACCATCGCTTGGTATCGCGCCAATGCCGACCTGTGGGCGCCGATGCTGGCCGCCCGCACCGGCGCCGGTGTCCAGCGGTGAGCGAGGCACGGGTCCTGGTCACCGGTGTCGGCGGCCAGCCCGGTTTCGACGTGGCGCGGCGCCTGCGTCAGCTCGGCGCGACGGTCATCGGCGTCGACGCTGACCCGCTGGCCAACGGGTTCCTACTGGACGGGATCGAACCGCGGCTGGGCCCGCATGTCGAGGACCCCCACTACGGGCCGGCATTGATGAAGCTGTGCGACACCGAGGCCGTCGACGCGGTTGCCCCCACCATCGAAGCTGAGCTGCCTGCGCTTATCGAGATGACCGCCGGAATGTACGCGCTGGGCACGCGGACCTGGCTGCCACCGAGTTCGGCAGTCACCGCCTGCCGGGACAAAGCCACCTTCGCCGAGGCACTCGCGGCGGTCGGCGTCGCACACCCGGCAACGTGGCTGCCCGAACAGCTCGAAGACGCGCCCTCCGGTGGGGCGTTCGTCGTCAAACCCCGTCGGGGCCAGGGATCACGTGGCGTCCTGGCTTGTCAGGGCCGTGACCGAGCGCGCGCGGCCTGCCTGCTGATCGAGGACCCGATCGTGCAAACCCGGATCATCGGCACCGAATTCACCGCGGACTGTCTCGTCGGCGACGACGGCCGAGCTGGTGTCATCCTGCGGTGGCGGCTGCTGACCAAAGGCGGGCTGTCGATCGTGACCAGCACCTTCACCGACCCCGACATCAATGCCCTCGTGCGCGCCACCCTAGTCGCGGTCGGAATCCGCGGGTGGTGTTGCGTGCAGGGTTTCGCTACCGATACCGGCCCGCAGATCACCGAGGTCAACGCACGGCCCGCCGGTGCGTTTCTGGCCTCCGAAGCCGCCGGCGCCGACCTGACGGGCCAATACCTTGCTGCCCTGCTCGGTGGGCCGATCGACTACGACCGACTCACCTACCGCCCCGGGGTGAGGCTCACCAAATACGTCGACACCCTCGCCGTTGTCACCACCACAGGAGACCGTGATGCTCACGCCGACTGACTCTCCGGCCGTCGCCCGCAACGCCGCCCCGTACCTGCACGGCCCGGAAACTGCTGCCCTCGCCGCCGCGCTGGAGGCCGGCCAGTACGGGCACAACACCGAAACCGAACTCTTCGAGCAGGAACTGGCCGCGTTCCTCGGCGTCGCCGACGTCGTCACGACCCATCGCGGCACCGCAGCCCTGCACATGGCGTTGATGGCAGTCGGGATATGGCGCGGCGACGAAGTCGTGGTCCCCTCCCAAACGTTCTGCGCCACCATTCACGCCATCCGCGCCGCCGGCGGAGTGCCGCGCTTCGCCGACATCGACCCCGCCACCCAATGCGTCACCCCCGAAACCGTCGAGGCCGCGATCACCGTCAACACCCGCGCGGTGCTCCCGGTGTTCTACGGCGGCCGCGCTGTCGACCTGACCGAACTCCGGCTGGCCGAACGGGGAATAGCCGTGGTCGAAGACGCTGCCCACGCCTTCGGCTCCCGACACCATGATGGGCGCCGGGTCGGTGCGACCGGCCAGCTCACCTGCTTCTCGTTCGGCCCGATCAAGAACATCACCTCGATCGAGGGCGGCGCGGTGGTGGCCCGCGACCGCCGCGAAGCCGAACGGCTGCGTACCATGCGGACACTCGGCATCCGCGCCACACAGCTGACCCGCATTCGCACCACCGACTACCGCGTCAACGGATTCGGTCTGCCGTATCACCTGTCCGCCGTGCACGCCGCGGTCGGCCGAGTTCAACTGGCTCACTTCGACCACGTCATCGATCGGCGAATGGCCCTATGGCGCAGCTACGCTCGCGCGCTCGCCGACCTCGAGGAGGTGCGTCTCGTCGACGTCGATATAGACCACACGGTGCCCTTCAACCTGGTCGTGCGAGTGCGTGACCGTGACCAGGTGTTCGCGCGGATGAAGGCGGCCGGCATCGGGGTCGGTGTGCACTACCCGCCCAACCACACCCAGCCTGCCTTCGAGCGCTGGCACCGCCGTCTGCCTGCCACCGAGCACTCCGCGGCGGAGTTGCTGTCGTTGCCGTTTCACCTCGCCATGACCGACACCGACGTCACCACCGTCGTGACGGCACTGGCTGGCGCGCCGTAACCCGCAGCTACCTGACCGGCTCGCCTATGGCGACGGCGCGCACCAACCCAGCTAGGCGCTGTCCCGCATCCGGGCGCCCCAACTCCCGCGCGGCCTTGCCCAGCCGGGCGCGGGCGTCCGGATCAGTCAGCAGCCCGCCGACGGCCGCGCCGACACGCTCCCCGGTAACCGCGCCCGACACCGTGATCGCGGCCCCGGCCTCGGCGAGTAGCCGCGCCGCCCGCACCTGCTCGCCACCGGCCGACGACGCCAGTGGGATCAGCACCGCGGGTTTACCCAACGCGGTCAACTCGGCGATCGTGCCTGCGCCAGCACGGCACACCACCACCTCAGCCAACGCCAACGCATCCGCCATCCCCGCACCGTCGATGAAGTCGGTGACGTAGTACCGACCGGCCAGCTCGCCAGGCAACGCGGCCGCCGTCTGCCGCAACGCTGCAAGGTCCGCAGCGCCGGCCTGGTGAATCACGTTGGTCTGACCCAACAGCGACTTCAGCACCCCGACGACAGCGGTATTGATCTGGTGGGCGCCCTGCGCACCGCCGGTGACCAGCACGGTCGGCAGCCCCCGGTCGAACCCGCGCCCGAACCGGTCCAACGCCGCAGGACCACTGCCAGCGAGTACCGCCTCACGGACCGGGTTGCCGGTGACCACCGCGCGTACGGCCACCCGCGGCGGCAACACCGCGACAGTCGCTTCAGAGGTCACCGCCACCGCGGTCGCGGCCCGCGCCAACACCCGGTTCGCCAGGCCCAGCCCAACCGTCTGCTCATGCACTACCAACGGAACCCGCAGAACGCCAGCAGCCATACCGACCGGCACGGCCACATAGCCGCCCGTGGTCAGTACGACATCCGGAGCGAACGCGCGCAACCGGCGCACCGCCTGCGCCACACCGACCGGTACCCGCGCCATGTCGACGGCATTGGCGCGGGTCAACATCCGTAGCGGGTTGCGGTCCCGGCGCAGTTTTCCCACTGCCACCCCGGTGAAATCGATATCGTCGGCAGCCGCGGTCCGCTGTTCGAGCGAGTCCGCCTGCCCGAACCACCGCACCTGCACCTGATCTGCACCGGCGCGCAGTTCTCGCGCAACAGAGAGCGCAGGGAAAACGTGCCCTCCGGTACCACCACCCGCTATCGCTACCCGCACGACGCCGCCTTCCATGATCGGGCTCTCACAACGCGCTCGAGTCTGCCACCAGGTAGGCCGTTCAATCGGAGCTGGCCCGGCCCCTCACAAGCGCGTATATGTCCGGGCGGCGTAGCTTTGCTCCAGACACGAGTCTTCTGGGCAGGCCGCCATTGCAGTAGTTGCGGCAGATAGTCATTCGACGGGCTGCGTCTCAGCGAAGGGGCGGGGCTTCCGTTTCGTCTATGAGCGCTCGAACTCGCCATCGACAACGACGGCGGTAAACGTGTCCCACTCGCCTGGGGTGAAGATCAGCGCCGGGCCGGTCGGATTTTTGGAGTCACGAACGCCAACCATGCCTCCGCTGAGGTGTGCGACCTCGACACATTCGCCGCTGCCCCCCGAACTGTGGCGTGACTTGAACCACTTCGCTCCCGCTAGGTCGAGTTCAACGTTCACTGTCGTAACTCCTTGCTATCTCTCTCAACAGGGTGCGGCTCGAGCGGGCATCCATAGTCGCTTCGGCCAGCGTAAGGAACGTGTGCCTACAGCGCTGGACGTCCTCACGCTTCTCGAGATACGCATCCCCCGTGTAGCTCTCCGCGTAGATGACAGACGGTTCAACTGGTTTGCCCTGTGAGTCCTTCGGAAAGGTCATCACAATGAAGGGGGTGACGAGCCTGCCAGTTGGCAAGCCAACTTCTTGCCTGAGTATGCGGACCTCGATGTTGTCGAGCGTGCTCATGTCCGCCGCGTGTCGGCACTGATCAGCCATCACCTGCCGGTTGCCGACGATCGTCCGCAGGGCGTTCTCGTGTATTACGGCTGTGAGTCTGCACGGGTTCCGTGGCCGAGTGAGTAGATGCTGACGCCGAGCCCGAACTGCTGCCAACCGTTCCAAGTCCGCCTCCGAAACTCGAGGCTGCCTGGCGCGGTTCATGGCCTCAGCGTAGGCGCGAGTCTGGAGCAGTCCGGGGATGATGAGCGGCTGAAATATGGCCAATTCACTTGCGGCAGACTCCAGCACGACGTAAGTGTTGAACTTCGGCTCCAGTACGTCACTGTACGTTCGCAGCCAGGAGCGGACCGGGGCTTGTCCCGCGAGTTCCTTCCACTCCACAAGGTCTTCCTCGTCGACCCCGTACAGCGCACCCAGAGCGTCGAGGTCGGTCACCCTGACCTTCTTGTTGCGGCCGTTCTCCAGTCTGCTGATGGTTGCGTTACCCCAGCCGAGTGTCCGCGCTGCCACTTCCAGGCTCAGACCCGCCGCCGTCCGTGCCTCTCGAAGCAAACGACCCAACTGTCGACGCGGCAAACTGGTTTCGGCGTCCTCCGGCACGTCATCTTCTTCGTTCACCCCTTGCGACCCCCTTCCGCTCTGCGATGCAGCTTCATTTCGCAACGGAAGGAGGGTAGCTCGCTCAGCGGAAGACTTGGTGCGCTTTCGCGCGGGTTTCGCGAACCGAAGAAGTCGCGCACCGAACGTCGACCCTTCACAACATCCTGTGCGCATGGCGAATAATGCGCTCCCACATCGGAACCCGTTACTCGGTCGATCTGCCACGCCGTTGGTCGATGTTCCTGCCGATGTTCTCGAGCGGTTTCTGAACGCCCTACATGAGTGGCAATCCGAGCAGATCCACAGCGCCCAGCCTGTCCAAGAGATCTGAAACGGATGGAAACCATACCTTTCGGGGACACACCCCGGTCTCGCTGCCACTTCTACCGGCGCATGTGTGATTTGCCCGCTGTAATCGACCCACCCGAGCTGGGGCGCATCATCATGCGCGCGTCGTACGTCGGAGCGTTGACCATGCCCGCTCCGTTAGGGCGAGCCGTCAGGCAAGTCATGCAGCGCCGCCGGGATGCCATAGGGCCGATTGTGGCGCATCCTCGCTCGAACAGGTGGACCTACATTGTGCGGCCCGATTTTCCAGACGACACCGAGCTTTTCGCGGAGATGTTCCGGCTCGACGTGTCGATTGTCCGGGAGGGCGGCACTGTGGCACTGCCGTCACCCACAGTTGAGTCCGGCGCTGTCAGGCATTGGATAGAGACACCCCGGGACAGGTACCGCCCGTCCGGAATGGTTGTGGTCGAGGCCATCCGGGCGTGTGGCGATACGGGTAGGCGATGACGGGAGAAGCGCCATGACTTCTCCGCTGCCGAACGATCCGGATGTGCATCTGTCGGTGTTCCTGCACGGCGTCCGGCTCGACTTCACGGCCTGCCTTACTGCCGCGTTGACGTTCATCGAAGACCACCGGAAACGCCACTACGTCGACGCGGCGCACATACTCCCTGATAGTGCCGAGGGCTGGCCTAGGTTACCGAACGAGAAGTTGTACTTGGAGCGATGAGGTTCTTGTCCGGTGACCGGTGCACGCGCGACACTGGCCTGTTCGGGCCATGACGAGAAGGAGCTGGGCGTTGGGGAATGACGAGCAGTTGACCATGGATCTCGGCGTACCCGTCGAGCAGACCGAATGGGGTAAATGGGTCGATCCGGACCGCCGCAAGGCACAGGTCCAGAAGTTCATGGACCATGCAGGAATAAGCCGCTTTCCCTCGGAACCGTGGCCAGAAGGATCGGCGGAGGTGCAGCGTCTGAACCCCATTGTCGCGGAATTGTTCCCGAATATGACTACCGCGATGGACCCCGAGAACGCCGACATGGTAGACGCTTTCATCTGCTTCGTCGGTGAATGTTTCATCAGGTTCGCGGGCGCACGATGGTTCGATTGCGAATGGTTCGGCCGAGAGCATTCCTTCTACCCGCGCGTGAATCCCGCAGTGGAGTGCGACACCTACGACGAAGACGAAATCGTGATGCGGCGGCTGGTGGACAGCATGATCGGCTACGACCCTGAAGACCATGACGGCATGTTCTCCTACATTGCCGCAGCGGTGCGCGAATATGCGTCCTACCACGAAGAGAAACGGCAAGAGGAATCCGCGAACCGCACGTGAATGCTCGGTTCTCTATATCTTCTCACCAGGACACTACGCACACCGGGGGGTGTGTCCAGCTATGCCGGATGGATACGACCGAGACCGCGACAAGGTCAGGAACCATGACCGCGGCAGAATATTCGAAAACGGCACCGACCGATTCTTTCGCGACCGTGAGAACGGATACGTTCAGCAGTCGAGGCTGTATCGCGTCGAAGGCGTGGGTAAAACTCGATTCGACAAGATCAAAGACGATCGGGGAAAAGTCAGCTCCATCGAAGAGAAATCCGGCAGAATCGAGGGAGATAAGGACGAAACTCAGCTCAAGGTAATACGTGCGCTTCTCGCCAATCGTGAGGTGCATCAACATATATTGCGATCCGTCGAAGGCGAGTTCATCTCGAGTAAGGCCCAAGAAATCATCAGAGGATTGATTCGGGATTTCGGGGATCGGTTCACGCACCAGGTCATATCGCGGGCCGACGCTCGCGAAATCTGGGCACGTGGGCTGGCATTGGAGCGAGGCCAGCAGCTCGAATTGTCCGGTGTCGGCGAGAAAGCGCGGCAGCAGAAGAGGCAACAGCGCGAGCACAGGTCGAAACTCGCGGAGCTGGCGAACAAGGCACGTGAACGAGCGGAGAAGTTCCGGAATATGCTGCGGTTCCGGGAAGGCGCCACTCGTGGCCGGGCGGATGCTCCCCAGCGAGCCGAACACGCCAGGCAGGTTCAGGAGCAAGCCGAACGAGCCAGGCAAGTACCCCATGCGCCGGAAACCGAGCGTGCACGGGTTGCACGTGAGGCCGCCGAGCGGGTCGCGCGGGAATTCCCAGCGCCCGACCAGCACCAGGAGCGACCGGCCACCGACACTGGGGAACAGGCGGCCCGAGAGGCGGCCGAGGCACGTGCGGCAGCCGAGAAGGAACGCGCGGCAGCGGAGAAGGAACGCGCGGAACATCTGGCGCGGCTGCAAGCGCGCGGAATACCACCGGAGGTGGTGAAGATTCTGGGGCTCGGTCAAGCGGAACCGCCGTCGGCGGCGGTGCGGGAGCCGCCGGGTCATGCGCCGCCGGTTGTGCGGGGCTATTTGCACAGTCAGGATCGGAGCCGGGGGATCGAGCGCAATCGGTAGCCGTACCGTGTCATGGGGTGGGCATTGCCAGGTGGTCCAGCAGCACGATCGCCTCGGCCCGGATCGGGTCGAGATCTCCGGACCAGCCGAGCGTGCGCAGTACCGCCCCGGGGATCGTGCGCTCGGCGTACCTGGGCGCGGCTCCTTCGTCGGAGCGAATGCTGATCACCGTCTCCACCAACCGGAACGGCAGCAACTGCGTACCCGGCACGCTCACCGCGCCTACCTCGGCGAGCACCTGGGCGGCCAAAGCCTCGTAATGTCCGCGCAATTCGTCGCGGCGCAGGCGGAACGCGGCGAAGCGCTCGGTGCGCAGTTCCGGGAGCAGGTACAGCGCACCGAGATTCCAGCGCGACGCGCATAGTTGCCGCACATCGAACAGTGCCAGCGCGTACAGCCGGACCGGTACCGGTTCGGACGCCGAGCGCAGGCGTTCGGCCAGTTCGATCGGGGCGGCGACGGTTTCGGCGAGCAGCGCGTCGAGAATGTCGTCCTTGGCGGAGAAGTGGTGGTAGAGCGAGGCTTGCCGGATGCCGACGGCGTCGGCGATCGCGCGGGTGGAGGTGTTGGCGTACCCGTTGGTGGTGAACAGTTCGCCTGCGGCGTCGAGGATCTCGGCGCGCGGCGTCGATCCGCGCCTGCGTCGCTGTTCGAGACGCGGCCGTCCGGGCCCGAGGTTTGCCACGGGTTCATTCTGGCAGGTCGGCGTGGGGATGCTCCGGCGCGGTGGTCGAGCGCTCAGTTGGCCGACGGCACGCGGTGCGTTTTCTGTCATTTGATAGAAATAGCCGCAACACAGAAGTTACCCAAGGTCTCGAAAGCGATACACGCAGGTCACCGAAAGCGCGATCGAGGCGGCAAAACTGTCGTCTGATAGTTATTGGCCGCCACGCCGAAGGACCACCCCATGGCCACCACGCTCGCCCCGACCCCGCCACCCGATCTCACCGGTGACAGCGCCGACCTCGCCCGGTTCGGCTATCAGCCCGTGCTGCACCGCAAGCTCGGCCGCTACGCCTCCTTCGCGGCAGGCTTCTCGTTCGTCTCCATCCTGACCACGATCTTCCAGTTCTTCGGCTTCGGCTATTCGTTCGGCGGAGCCGCCTTCTTCTGGACCTGGCCGATCGTGTTCGCCGGACAGTTCCTCGTCGCGCTCAACTTCGCCGAACTGGCCGCGCGCTACCCGATCTCGGGCTGCATCTACCAGTGGTCCCGGCGACTCGGCGGCGAACTCGTCGGCTGGTTCGCGGGCTGGATGATGATCATCGCGCAGATCGTCACCGCCGCCGCGGCGGCGATCGCCCTGCAAGTGGTGCTGCCATCGATCTGGACCGGATTCCAGCTCGTCGGCACCGACACCGCGCTCACCTCGCCGTCCGGCGCGACCAACGCCGTGCTGCTGGGCAGCATCCTGCTGGTGGTCACCACGCTGATCAACGTGATCGGCATCGACCTGATGGCGCGAATCAACTCGATCGGCGTCACAGTCGAGATCGTCGGCGTGCTGGCGATCATCGCGCTGTTCTTCACCCACACCGAGCGCGGGCCCGGCGTGGTACTCGAGACCGACCAGGCCGCGCCGGGTCCCTACTGGGCCGCGTTCCTGGTGTCGGGATTGATGGCGGCTTACGTCATGGTCGGATTCGACTCCGCGGGTGAGCTTTCCGAGGAGACCAAGAACCCCCGCCGGGTCGCGCCGCGCACCATTCTCACCGCGCTGTCGGTCTCGGCGCTGGGCGGCGGGCTGATGCTGCTCGGCGCACTGATGGCCGCGCCGAGCCTGTCCGATGGCGCGCTGGCCTCCGACGGCCTGGCCTACGTGCTCACCGCGAAGCTGGACAGCCCGGCGGGCAAGGTGCTGCTGGGGTGCGTGGCGGTCGCGATCACCGTGTGCACCTTGGCTATCCAGACCGCGGGCTCGCGGCTGATGTTCTCCATGGCGCGAGACGGGAAGCTGCCGTTCGCCCGCAGGCTCGCCGCGGTGCACCCGCGTTACGGCACGCCGGTGCTGCCCGCGATCGTGATCGGCGCGCTCGGCATCGGCCTGCTGGTGCTGAATCTCGGCAACGCCGCCATCTTCGCGACGCTGGCCAGCGTCTGCATCGTCACGCTGTACCTGGCCTACCTGCTGGTGACGGTGCCGCTGCTGATCCGCCGGTTCACCGGCCTGCCGGACGCGGGCACCGACGCGCGGCTGTTCGGCCTGGGCCGGTTCGGCATTCCGGTCAACGCGCTCGCCGTGGCCTGGGGCGTCGCGATGGTGGTGAACCTGGCCTGGCCACGGGCGGAGGTATACGCCCCGGCCGGCGGCGGCTGGTGGATGCTCTGGGCCGCACCGCTTTTCGTGCTGCTGGTGCTCGCCGTCGGCGTCGTGGTGCACCGCTTCGTGGTCGGCTGGTCGCGCGGCGTCACCGCGGGTGAGCCCGCACCGCAACCGGCCTGAGCGCCTTCGATGCGGCGGTGCGCTGCCAGGCACCGCCGCATTCCCCACATTCGGCATCCGAAAGGAATCATCGTGACAAGCACTGCGGACACCTCCGGCGCGCGAGCGCACGCACGGGCGCAGGCCGCGGCGGCGACGATCGCGAATCCCGCGCTCCCCGCCGACATCCCCGCCTCGAAGATCACCTTCGCCCAGCGGATTCCGGCGGGCGGTTACGCGAACATCGCGCTCGGACGCGGCACCCGCGTCCGCCTCTCCGACCCGCACGGCGCGGCCTGCGCGCACCTGCTGCTGGTGCGCGCCGAAGCGCCGTGGGAGCGCCTGAACGTCGCCGACACGGTCAAGGTGCCGTGGCAGGCGTACCTGGGCGGCGGTCACCCGCTGCTGTCGGACCAGGGCCGTGTGCTGGCGACCGTACTCGCCGACACCTCCGGCCACCACGACACGCTCTGCGGACCCACCGACCAGGCCCGGCACTCGCTGCGCCTCGCGGGCGCCAAACACGGCCTGGAACCACGGGACATCGGGCCGACGGTCTCGTTCTTCCGCGGCGTGCGTGTCGCGCGGGATGGCGCGCTCGTCTCGACCGGCAGCGCCGCCCCCGGCTCCTCCGTGGATCTGCTGGTGCACCTGCCGGTCACCGTGCTGGTCGCCAACTCCGCGCATCCGCTGGACGACCGGCCCGCGACCGACCTCGACCTCGTCGCGTGGGCCGCACCGGAAGACCTCGTCGCACCCGGCAACGAGGACCCGGAATACCAACGGGCACTGGAGAACACCGAACAAGCCTGGACCGCCGCGCTGACCTCGGAGGCAACCGCATGACCACGGCACGCGCCATCGTGCTCGACGAGACCGTCCCCGCCCGCTCGCCCTGGTCGGCGGTGGTCCGGGCGGGCGAATACCTGGAGATCATCGATCTGCACGGCAACCAGGCGGTGGACTGCCTGCTGTACTCGGCGGCCGATCACTCCGAACGCTACAGCGCGCAGGCCACGATCACCGCCCAGCGCAACATCTTCCTCACCACCGGCAGCGTGCTGCGCACCGACACGGGCACGGCACTGATGACGGTGGTAGCCGACGAGGTCGGCAACCACGACACCATCGCGGGCGCGTGCTCGCAGGAATCCAACACTCTGCGCTACGGCCACCACACCCGCCACCAGCACGCCTGCGTGGAGAACTTCCTCACCGAGGCCTTGCGCTGGGGCCTGGGCAAACGCGACCTGGTGTCGAATATCAACTGGTTCATGAACGTTCCGGTCGAGGCGGACGGCACGCTGGGCATCGTGGACGGATTGTCCGCGCCGGGCAAACGGGTCACGTTGCGCGCCGAGATCGACACGCTGGTGCTGGTGTCGAACTGCCCGCAGATCAACAACCCCTGCAACGGCTTCGACCCGACCCCGGTGCGCATGGTGGTGTCGCGATGACCGTCGCCGAGCTACCGGTGGCCCGGGTCGCGCAGGACGAGTCCGCGCGACCCGGCCGGATCGAGGTCGTTCGCCCCGGCATGCTCACCACCGTGCAGGACTGGCCGGGCCGGGTCGGGTATTGGCACATCGGCGTCCCGCCGTCGGGGCCGATGGACGATCTGTCCTTCCGTCTGGGTAATCGCGCGCTCGGCAATGCCGAGGGCGCCGCCGGACTGGAATGCACCCTCGACGGCCCCGCGCTGCGGTTCACCGCACCGGGCTGGGTCTGCGTCACCGGCGCTCCGGCGGAGGTGACCGTGGACGGCGTCGCCGTGCCGCAGTGGCGGACCGTACGGGTGCCCGCGGGCGGTGTGCTGGACGTGGGCGCGGTGCGCGGACCGGGGATGCGCTGTTACGTGCTGATCGCCGGCGGTATCGACGTGCCCGAATACCTCGGCAGCGCAGCCACCTTCACGCTCGGCCGCTTCGGCGGCGGCACCGGCGCCGCGTTGCGCGCCGGAGAGTCGCTCGCGCTCGGCACCCACCACGGCCGCGTCACGGCGGCCGTGCCGATGGACGAGCAACCCGTGCTGACCCGGCGCTGGGAACTCGCCGTCACCGAGGGCCCGCACGGTGCGCCCGAGTTCTTCACCCGCGCCGACTTCGAGACCGTCGTCGGCACCGACTACGAGGTGCACTTCAACTCCGACCGCACCGGTGTCCGGTTGATCGGGCCGAAACCGGAATGGGCCCGCACCGACGGCGGCGAGGCGGGACTGCACCCGTCCAATATCCACGACACCCCGTATTCCGTCGGCGCGCTGGACTTCACCGGTGACACGCCCATTCTGCTCGGTCCGGACGGACCCAGCCTCGGCGGTTTCGTCTGCCCGGTCACCGTCGTGGCGGCCGACCGCTGGAAGCTCGGGCAGCTCTCGCCGGGCGACCGCGTGCGATTCGTGCCGGTCCGCGGTGACCGGGCGGCTTCGATCCGGGAACTCGGGCTCGCGCGCCGGGCCGGGTGGCCGACGGTGCTCTCGTCGGGCGGCGACGGCGACGACGGCGTGTTGCGCCGTTGCGAAGCCGACGACGAGACCGCGGTGACCTACCGTCGCGCCGGCGACGACGGCGTACTCGTCGAATACGGTGCCATGACCTTGGATCTGGGCCTGCGCGCCCGCGTGCACGCGCTGCACCAGCACCTGCTCGCCGCCGGAGTGCGCGGCGTGACCGAGCTGACCCCCGGCATCCGTTCGTTGCAGATCCGGGTCGACCCGCACGTGCTGTCCGTGACCGCGCTGCTCGACCTGCTCGCCGAGACGGAGGCGCAGTTGCCCGCCTCCGATCAGCTGGTGGTGCCCAGCCGGGTCGTTCATCTGCCGCTGTCCTGGGACGATCCGTCCACGCGCGAGGCGATCACCCGCTACATGCACGGTGTGCGCGCCGATGCGCCGTGGTGCCCGTGGAACATCGAGTTCATCCGCCGCATGAACGGCTTGGCTTCCGTCGCGGACGTCTACGACACCGTGTTCGGAGCCGAGTACCTGGTTCTCGGCCTCGGCGACGTCTACCTCGGCGCGCCGGTCGCCACACCCACCGATCCCCGGCACCGGCTGGTCACCACCAAGTACAACCCCGCCCGCACCTGGACACCGGAGAACGCGGTCGGCATCGGCGGCGCCTATCTGTGCATCTACGGCATGGAAGGGCCGGGCGGATATCAGTTCGTCGGACGCACCACGCAGGTGTGGAATCACCGAGCCGGTGCGGGCCCGGTTCCTCCCGGCGCCGACCGGGCCGCAGCGGGCGTCGAAACACCCTGGCTACTGCGGTATTTCGACCGGATCCGCTGGTATCCCGTCGAAGCGGAGGAACTGCTCGACCTGCGCGCCGACTTCGCCGCGGGCGACGTGCGGGTGCGAGCCGAGGACGGCGAATTCCGCCTGGCGGAGTATCGGGCGTTCCTCGCCGAGAACGCCCGATCCATCGACGCTTTCCGCGCGAAGCAGGCGGAAGCGTTCACCGCGGAACGCAATTCCTGGCGCTCGGCTGGTGAGCTCACGGGTTGAGTTATGGCGCAGGAGTCGCGAACTATGTGTGCTATCTGCGCAGGAGCTCACCGGTTGACTCGTCAGCGCAGGTCGCGGAAGAACTCGCGGATGTCGGCGGTGAGCAGCGCGGGTTCCTCCATGGCGGCGAAGTGGCCGCCGCGATCGACGTCGTTCCAGCGCGTGATGGTGTTGGCTTCCTCGGCGTAGCGACGAATGCCGACGTCGTGGGCGAAGACCAGCACGGCCGTCGGCACGCCGGAGTTGCGCTTCGGCTCGCCCCACGGGGCGTCCTGGGCGTAGCCGACATAGGCCGAGGAGCCCGCGGTGCCGGTGAGCCAGTAGATCATCACGTTGGTCAGCAGCCGGTCCCGGTCGAGGATCTTGTCCGGCTCGACGGCCCGTGGATGCGTCCACTCCCGGAACTTGTCGATGATCCAGGCCAGTTGCCCCACCGGAGAATCGGTCAGTCCGTAGGCCAAGGCCTGCGGGCGGGTGGACTGGATGGCGACGTAGCCGTACTCCTCCCGCATGAACGCCTGCATCCGCCGGACGCGATCGCGCTCCAGTTCGGTCAGGCTCGCCAGCTCCGCCTCCGCGCGCGGCAGCGGCGGAAGACCCGGCGCGCCGTTGACGTGCACGCCAACGACCCGATCGGGCACCGTTCGGCCCACCTCCGGGCTCACCGCCGCTCCTATGTCGCCGCCTTGCACGCCGTATCGCTCATACCCCAGCCTGCGCATGAGCTCGGCCCACGCCGCGGCGATCCGCGTGATGCTCCAGCCCGTCTCGGCGACCGGGCCGGAGAACCCGAATCCCGGCAGCGACGGGATGACGAGGTGGAACGCGTCGGCCGGGTCGCCACCGTGCGACCTCGGATCGCTCAAAGGCACGATGACGTCGAGGAATTCGGCCACCGAGCCGGGCCATCCGTGGGTCAGCAGCAGCGGCAGCGCGCCGGACTCGGGCGAGCGCACGTGCAGGAAGTGGATGGTCTGCCCGTCGATCTCCGTCGTGTACTGCGGATAGGAGTTGAGTTGCGCTTCGGCCGCGCGCCAGTCGTATCCGGTACGCCAGTGGTCGACCAGCTCGCGCAGCCACGCGGTCGGCACACCGGTGTCCCAGTCGTCCCCGGGCAGGGGGGCAGGCCAGCGGGTCGCGTCCAGACGGGTACGCAGGTCGTCGAGTTGCCGCTGCGGGATTTCGATGCGGAACGGAGTGATTTCGTCGGTCATGTCATCGACGGTATGGCCTGCCTAGGACAGCTTCCGCCCTAGCTTTCGGGCAGACTTTTCCCATGTTGGAAACCTCGGCGCGCCTGCTTCGTCTGCTGTCGCTGTTGCAGACCCCGCGCGATTGGACCGGCGCCGCACTCGCTGAACGACTCGGTGTCGACGTGCGCACCGTCCGCCGGGACATCGACAAGCTGCGCGCGCTGGGCTACCCGGTGGACGCGACACCGGGCGTGGCGGGTTACCGGCTCGGTGCGGGAGCGAAGCTGCCGCCACTGCTCCTCGACGATGACGAGGCGGTGGCGGTGGCACTCGGCCTGCGCACCGCGGCGGGCGGCACCATCGCGGGCATCGAGGACAGTTCGCTACGCGCGCTGGCCAAGCTCGAGCAGGTGCTGCCCGCACGGCTGCGCCACCGCGTCGGGATGCTCCAGGCGGCCACGGTCACGGTGCCCGCGGGCGGCCCGACCGTCGACCCGGACGTGCTGACCGCTGTCGCGGCGGCCATCCGCGACCACCACCGCCTGCGCTTCGACTATCGCGCCCACGACGGCGCCACCTCGCTGCGCGTCACCGAACCGCATCGCCTCGCCCACACGGGCAGGCGGTGGTACCTGATCGGCTGGGACGTCGACCGCGCGGACTGGCGCACCTACCGCGTCGACCGCCTGCGGCCGCGCATCCCCACCGGTCCCCGCTTCACCCCGCGCGCAGCGCCCGACGCGGACCTGCCCGGGTATCTCTCCCGCGGCGTGTCGACCGCGCCGTACCGCTACGCGGCCCGCATCACCCTGCGCGTCGCCGCCGAAGTGGCCGCCGAGCGGATCGCCCCGACCGTCGGCGTGATCGAGGCGGTGGACGCGGAAAATTGTGTGCTGCGAACGGGTTCCGACTCGCTGGACGAATTGGCGATCTACGTCGCCGGCTTCGGCTTTCCCTTCCGGGTGCACGAACCGCCGGAACTCGTCACGCACTTACGCGAACTCGCCGCGCGCCTCGGCGCGGCGGCCGGCTGACCCGGCTCAGACGGTCGCTATCGCGGCCAGGAGTGGTGCCCGGCACAGGTGTCACAGTCCGCGCCCGCACGTCGTCGTCTCGGTGAAGCGATGGGAACGTCCCATCGGCACCGACGAGATCGGAGACAGTCATGACCGCGAAGATCCTGGTCACCGGTGGCACGGGCACCCTCGGCCGCGAAGTGCTCCCGCTGCTGCGCGCGACCGGGGCCGCCGTGCGCGTGTTGAGCCGCACCGAACGTCCGTCGGACGGCGGCGTCGAGTTCGTCGCGGGAGACCTGCTGCGCGGCACCGGCATAGATGCCGCGGTGGCGGGTGTCGGCACCATCTTGCATCTGGCGGGCGACGCGAAGGGCGACGACGTGGCCACCGCGAATCTGTTGCGGGCCGCCACCGCCGCGGGCGTTGGGCACATCGTCTACATCTCGGTCACCGCCGCCGAACTGCTCCCGATGACCTACTTCCGCGCGAAGTTCGCCGCCGAGCAGGCCATCGCGGAGTCGGGTATCCCGTGGACCACGCTGCGTGCCGCGCAATTCCACGATTTCGCGCCGAAGCTGGTGGACACGATGCTGAAATCGCCGGTGCTCCCGGCGCTCGGTGGGGTGTGCCTCCAGCCGGTGCACGTGCGCGAGGTGGCGGCCCGGCTGGCGGAGCTGACGCTCGGCGCGCCCGCCGGACGGGTCCCGGATCTGGTCGGGCCCGAGGTGATCGGCATGCGCGAGCTGATCCGCGACTACTTGGCGCTGCTGGGCAAGCGGCGGGCGTTGCTGACCGTCCGGGTGCCGGGCAAGGCGGGCCGGGTCTATCGCGCGGGCGGAAATCTGGTGACCGGCGGCGCCGACGTCGGCGAGCTGACCTGGGCGGATTACCTGGCGGAACACCGGGGCGCGGTCCTGGCCGGATGACCCGTCACGGCCGCCGACCCGGCTCGGGTGGCGGTGGCGACCACGCCTCGGCCACCGCCGGGCATCGCCGATCTGGTGGTGGCCGAGATGGCGCTACCGGCCATCGGCGGCGATTGGAAGGCCGCGCTGCGTGCCCGGTCGGCGTCCGCCCACGAAGTCTTGTTGCGCCATCCGTGGGCCACCGGTCTGACCGGCACCCGGATCAACGTCGGCCCCGCCATGCTGCGGTACATCGACGCCACCGTGGGCTGCCTGCGCGCGGCGGGTTTCTCCCTGCCGCAAGCCGATCGCGCCTGGAACGCGCTGGACGGCCACCGCTACGGTTTCACATTGCAGGAGTTGAATTTTCCACGGAACCGGCCGCATACGTCGCTGCGGCACAACAGTTCCTGCCGCGCATCCCATTTCGATTTCGGCCTCGACTTGATCCTGGACGGCCTGGAACGGTTGCTCGCCGCGAGCGCCTGACGCTCAGTCCATGCGGAACGTGGCCTCCGGGTTCGCGGTGTCCCGCACGATCCGCAACGCCTCGGACAACGCCGCGAGCTGTTCGGGCGTCAGCAAACCGACGAACCAGCGGTCGACGGCGGCGAGATAGTCCGGCAGCACCTGCGCGAGCCGCGCCGCGCCCGCCTCGGTGAGCACCGCGTACGCGCTGCGCCGATCCCCCGGGTCCAGCTCGCGTTCCACCAGCCCGGCGCGCGCCAGCCGATCGACGAGCCGGGTGACGCCGCTGGTGGACAGCGCGGTCTGCACGGCGAGCTCCGTCATCCGCAGCCGCCGCCCCGGCGAACGGCTCAGCCGCATCAGGGCGTTCAGATCCAGTCCGGACAGACCGTGCGCATTCCAGACCTGCTCCAGCTTGGCGACCACACCGCCGTAGGCCTCGAACAGCAGGCCCATCGTGGTCAGGCGCGGGTCGTCGAACAACTCCGTCACGTCCATACGGGCAACCTACCGGAATGTTTCCCCGCGCGGATAGTTGACACGAGGAATAGGTCGTTGTAGAAATATGCATACGCAATATTCCTCGCGTCAACTAGTGGAGGTTCCCATGTCGCCGACCGCCTGGATCGCCGGATTCCGCTCCGCGGTGATCCGCCCGGACGAACAGATCAAGCTCGCGGAGTCGCGCGCGTTCACCGACCAGACCGTCCGCCAAGTGCTGCATCTCGCGGGCGGCGGCGCGCGGGTGCGGGTCGGGCTGACCAATCGCTATGGGAAAACACCGCTGGCGATCGGCGCCGCCCGGGTCGCCCTGCGCAAGACCGGCAGCGAGATCGTCGCCGAGACCGATGCCGCGTTGCGGTTCGACGGCGCCGAACAGGTGGTCGTCCCGGTAGGTGGCGAAGTGCTCAGCGACCCTGTCGATCTGGCTGTCCCCGCGGGCGCGGACCTGGCATTGAGCCTGTATCTGCCCGGCCCGACCGGGCTGGCCACCTTCTCCCACCAGCCCGGCGAAACCGCTTACATCGCGGACGGAAATGTCGCCGACGAAGCCGCGCTCACCACCGCGGACGAGGCGCCCGCGCGGTTCTTCGTCACCGGTGTCGACGTTCTCGCGCCCGTGGCGACGCCGGTGGCCGTCGCGTTCGGCGATTCGTGGTTCGAAGGCTTCGGCACCACGATCGGCGCCAACCGCAGGTCGGTGGACTTCCTCAACGCGCGACTGGAGCGGGGCTGGGTGGTCAACCAGGGCATCTCAGGGAATCGGCTGCTCACCGACGAAATCGGCGAGCCGGGCCTGGATCGTTTCGATCGCGACGTACTCGCCGTGCCGGGCGTGACGAGTGTGCTGATCAACTTCGGCATCAACGACTTCATCCTGGGCGGGATGGCGGGGCAGCCGCCCGCGACCGCCGAGGAGTTGATCACCGGCTTCACCACGCTCGCGCGGCGCGCGCACGCGGCGGGGCTTCCCATCCACGCCGCGACCATCGGACCCTACGGCGGCTGCGTCTACGAGGGCCTGCCGGTCGCGGAGACCTTGCCGATCCGTCGGCGCGTGAACGAATGGCTGCGCGGCACCGATGTTTTCGATTCGGTGTTCGATGTGGCGCGAGCGGTCGAGGACCCGGAGCGGCCCGACTTCATCCGGCCCGAATTCGACAGCGGCGACGGCATGCACCTCAATGACGCCGGCGCTCGCGCCATGGCGGAAAGTGTCGACGTCACAGTTCTTTTCGGCTAGGTCACGGCTCGAGACCACGCAGCACGATCTCGATGCCACCGCGGAATTCGTCGTCGGCCGACATGCCCTTGGCCTGGCCCGCGGTCTGCGCCAGGTGCGGGTATTTCTCCGGGGGCAGTTCGGCCAGCACGATCGTCCCGTGCCCCCGCAGCGGCGCATAGTGCTTGTTCTGGAGGTAGCCGATCAGGAAGGCGATCAGGGTGCGCTGGGCGATGACGCGGGCGCGCCCGGTGAACCCACCCTCGGTGAGCACGGCGAGCAGTGTCTCCATCACGCGCAACGACTCGACCGCCGACTGCCTGCGCCGCAGCACGATCGGCACGGCGGCCGGATGGGCCGAGAACCCGTCACGGATGTTCTCGAGCAGTATCGTCACGCGCTCCCGCCAGTCGGTTCCGGCAGGGAGCGACGTGTCGATCGCGGCGAAGACCTGGTCGGCCACCAGCACCTCTAGTTCGTCGCGGTCGCGCACGTAGCGGTACAGGGCCATGGTGGCCATGCCCAGTTCCTTGGCCACCGCACGCATGGTCAGCGCCGACGAACCCTCGCGGTCGAGCACGGCGAGGGCCGCCGTGGCGAGATCGGCGGTGGTCAGCGAGCGGGGGCGGGGCACGGATTGACAGCGTACAAGCTACGCGCATACTTGTCGTAGGCGTACAAAGTACACCTACGAGAGGAGCCCCTGATGCCGCTGCCGACCGCTGTCCCGGACCGAAAGCTGGTCACCGTCTCCGGTGCGCAGGTCTTGGTGCCGGACCCGGATCGCCTGATCCACCTGCAATTCCGGCGCTTCGCCGGATGCCCGGTGTGCAACCTGCACCTGCGTTCGATCGTCGCGCGCCACGCGGAGATCGCCGCCGCAGGCGTCCGGGAAGTGATCGTCTTCCATTCCAGCGCGGCGGAATTGCGCAAGTACACCGCGGAACTGCCGCTGGACGTCATCGCCGATCCGGACCGGAAGCTCTACCGCGAATTCGGCGTCGAGACCTCGCCTCGCGCGCTGCTCGACCCGCGCGGCTGGCCCGCCATCCTGCGCGGTGTCGCCCACGACGCTTACGCGACCTTGCGCCGAAGGCAGTCCGCCCCACCCGGCAAGCCCGAGGGCGGCAGTCTCGGACTGCCCGCCGATTTCCTGATCGCACCCGACGGACGGGTGCTCGCCGCGAAGCACGGCGCGCACGTCTACGACCAGTGGTCGGTCGACGAACTCCTCGCGCTCGTCCCAGCGGAGCGGCGCGCATGAGAATTGCCGAAAGTCCCCTGGTGGCACGTGTGTTCGCGCTGGTTCCCGGCGGGCTGCTCGCCGGAGCGTTCGGTTACGGCGCGGTGAATGTCCTCTACGCGTTCCGCAGAGTCCCTTTGGATGTGCGCTTCACCTTCCACACCGCGCTGATGAGCGTGAACGGCGTGGTCATGCAAACACTGATGGGTCTGACCATTCTGAGCGCATTGGTGCTGACCGCCCGCTCCACCGGGCGGTCACGCCTGCTCGCCGGGAGCGCGAGTCTGCTCGCCGTCGCCGCGTTCGTGATCACCCGCCTGGGCAACGTCCCGATCAACCAGAAGATCAAGATATGGGCGATCAGCGGCCCACCCGCCGACTACGCCGAAATCCTCACCCGCTGGGAAACCTTCCACGTCGCCCGCACCGCCTGCGCCGTCCTGGCCTTCCTCCTCATCGCCTCTACGACTCTCCTCCCCGCGAAATCATGACCACGAGTGGCACATGGTGGCGAGGTCTTCTCGCGATTCGCCGCACCATGTGCCACTCGCGGTGGTGTTTCCGGCTAGTCCGAACGGGTGCGTCTGCTGCGCAGGTGGTTCACGCCGAAAGCGAGCATGGAGGTGAGTACCGCGACGCATCCGATCACCGCGGCCAGGGCGATCATGGAGTTGAGTCCATCGATCGACGCGGAGGCCGCGATGTGCGACAGGTCCGACGCGATCGGCTGGAACCGCGTGGGCAGCTCGTCGGCCACCGAGCGGCCGGCGCCGGAGCCCGCCGCTTCCAGGAACTGCTCACGCAACACCGGCGGGACGGCCCCGGGCAGCGCGTCGAGCCCGTCGGCAGCGGAACCGCGCGCGGAGTGATTGAACATGGCGCCGAGCCCGGCCACGCCCACCGCGAGGCCGACCTGCCGAAGGGTGCCGAACGTCGCGCTGGCCATGCCCGCGTTCTCGTCGGAGGCGAAGGTGAGTGAGGCCGCCTGGTTGACGGCCGTGATCGCGCCGAGCCCGAGGCCGCCGATCACCATTCCGGGCAGGAAATGCGTCCAAGAGTCGTCGGAACCGAAGTCGCCCATCAGCCATGTGCCCAACGCGACCATGCCCATCGTGACCGGCAGCGAGACCGCGAACGGGACCCGCTTAGCGAAGACCATCGCCAGCGGCGCGCTGATCAGCGCGGCCACGCTCACGGGCAGCAAGCGCAGGCCCATCTGCAACGGCGTGTACCCGAGTGTGTTGATCAGGAACACCGCCAGGTAGTTGCTCGCGGCCATCAGCGTCGCCATGTGTCCGATCGAGACGGCGGCCGTGCCGGTGAATCCGCGCTTGCGAATCATGGACACGTCGAGCAGGGGGTGCTCGGCCTTGAACTGCCATGCCGCGAACCCGGCCAGGAGCACCGTGGCGGCGGCGGCGAGCCCGAGCACCGTGGCCGAGGTCCAGCCGAGCGAGTTGCCGCGGGTCAGCGCGAACACACCCGTCACCAGGCCACCGGTGAGCATCAGCGACCCCGGCCAGTCGGCCTTGCGCCCTTCCATGCGCGCCGACTCCGGCATCCGCAGCACGGCGAGCACCCCGATGAAGATGCCGATCGGGACGTTGATGATGAAGATCGACCGCCAGCCGAACTGGGTGACCAGCGCGCCGCCGAGTACCGGACCCGCGACGGTCGCGCTCGCCATGACGGCGCCGTAGACGCCGATGGCCTTCGCGCGCTTGCCCGCGTCGGGGTAGGCCACCGCGAGCAGAGGCAACGCCGTCGCGAAGATCATCGCCGAGCCGACGCTCTGGACCGCGCGCAGGACGTTCAACTGCAAGATGCTGCCGGCCAGCGCCAATGCCAGCGATGACGCGGTGAACACCACCATGCCCGCGAGGAAAAGGCGCTTCCGGCCGAACCGGTCGCCGAGCGTGGCGAAGGTCAGCAGCAACCCCGCCATCGGGATGGCGTAAGCGTCGATGACCCACTGCAGTCCGTCGATGGACGTGTCGAAGTCGGCGCGGATATCGGCGAGCGCGGCGGAGACCACGGTCAGGTCGAGCATCATCATGAAGATGGCCCCGCTGACCATGACCAGCACCAGCCCGGCGCGCAGCGGACTTGCGGAAGAGTCGTCCGGCTTGCTGCCGGACGAGGTTGCGATCGTGGACATGTCTTCCTTATGAAGTTCGCGCACCGTCCGCGAATCGCGTGCGGGCGAGTCCATTACGGACCGAAAGGACGGGAAACGCGCGACCGAAGCCGCGCCACCGACACTATCTACGCCCACAACCCCCGTAAATGACGTATCAAGACAAACAATCTCGCGCAGCGACGAGTGGCACATGGTGGAGAGGTCTCTCGCGCTTTGCCGCAGCCATGTGCCGCTCGCGGCTGTTGCGGGCTAGGGCTGTTCCAGTACGTCGAAGGGAATAGTTGCCTCGACCGGGTCGTCCAGTAGCAGTACGCGTCGGTGGACTGTGTGGGCCAGGTAGCGGCGGCCGGACCAATCGGGCCAGCCGCCGGACCACACGGCTGTGCACGGGGCTCTGTGCCATCAGTCGCACTACGCGCCCGTCGACGATCTCGATGTCACCGAGCCCGGCAGTCGCCCCTTCGGCGAACTGCTCGGCCGTGACACGGAGTACCTGTTGCTCGTCGGGAGCGCTCATAGCGACATCATTGCAGTTCGAACCGAACCGAACCGGACCACGGACTCGGCTGACGATCACCTCCGGCGGCGAGAGGAACCATCACCACGGCGGAAGACTTCCGCTACGGCGAGGTCAGGGCAGGAGGGTGGCGGGGTCGATCGTGAATTCGAAGGGGCTGCGCAAGGTGACGGTGTCGCCGGCGGACACCCGGTGGGTCAGCTGGTAGGTACCGTCGGCACCGAGTTCGTGTGCGAACAGAACGGGAAGCGACTCGCCCGGTAATTGGCCCTTGAAGGTGTTGGGCTCGAAACGCCAGTAGTTGGTGATGCCGGCTTCGGCATAGACCACGGGTTTGACCATGCGGTCCTGCATCGTAGTGGATTTGGACACCACTTCTACCACCAGTTCCACCTGGTGAGCAGGAACCCCTCTTGCGTCGACATCGATCGAGTCGGCCACCACCATGAGATCGGGAATCGGCTCGTCGTCGCCGATCAGCACGCCGACGCCTTCGAGCACCAAGCGGCCAGGAGGCAACACCGCGTCGAGGGCACGTCCCAGCCACCTGATCAGCAACTGATGGCGCGGCTTGGGTGCGGCATTCACGACGAGCTGACCATTCAACACCTCGTAACGCAATCCGTCTTCGGGCATGTGATCGAGGTCGGCAGCCGTCCAGCCGTCGCCATGAGGAACTGGCATCGCCATGAAACCACCTCCAACCTCGTAGGACGATGACGATCGCCGCCGATCGACTCGAGTGTAATCGCGTGGACCGAATTGATTCGAGTCGATCGAGCGGAGCGGCGCCACTGGTGTAGGGCACAGGTCGACCGTGCCCTACACCAGCAAGTTCCGTCGTTCTCCTATTCCGCGATCACGATCGTGATCTCCTCGCCCGCCGCGTCGGTCGATTCACCCGGCGAGGCGAACCAGTGGGTGACCTCGCCCTCGGTGAGGTCGGTCGCGAGGTCGCCGGTCGGGAGCACGGACAGGGCTCCGGCGGTGGCGGAGACCAAGAACTCCAGGACGGCGGCGCGGCCGGAGAGCGCGGTGGTGTACGTGGTTGACTCGTAGTCGATCTCGTGCTCCTCGCGCACGCGTTCGGCCTCGTCCAGTGCCTCGGACTGGGTGATCGCGACGACTCCGTTCGCCGTGGTGACGACGAACGCCGGGTGTTCCTCGCCGAGCGGGCGGACCCGGTCGGCGTAGGAGACCGGGTGCGCGGCCGCCGCGGCGATGTCCTGCTGGACCTGGGCGTCGTCGAGCGCCAGCCAGCGAATGTCGCTGTCGGCCACCGACTCCGAGCCGATGCCGAACCCGGCGCCCGCAGCGGTCAGTTCCTCGGCGGTGAGATCGCCCGCGAACAGGCATGCCGCACCGGCCTTCTGGACCGCCCAGGCCGCGACCACCGCGTCCACCGAACGCGGCAGCGTCACCGCGACCACGTCGCCGGGTCCGGCGCCGCGGTCGATGAGCACCCGGGCCAGCTGCGAGGAACGCCGATCCAGCGTGTGGAAGGCGACCTCGTCCTCGCCTGCCAGCAGCACGGGCGCGTCCGGGTCCTCTTCGACGACCTCGGCGAGCACCTTGGACACCGTGCGAGCGCCGACCCGGCCCACCGGCTCCGGCGTGGAAGCCGCGGCCGTGACGCCGGATTCGACCAGCAGCCGGGCCCGTTCGCCCTCGTCGAGGATGTCGATGTCCCCGACCAGCGCGTCCGGATCGCCCAGCAGCGCGTCGAGCACCCGCACCAGCCGTTCGGCGAGGGTCTCGACCTCTTCGGCGGTGAACCGGCTGCCCAGGTACTTCAGGGTCAGCTCGATCGTGGCCTCCGACATCACCAGCAGGGTCATCGGGTAGTGCGTGGCGTCGTTGACGCCGACACCGGTCACCGACATGCCGTCGATCGAGCTGGCGGCCGAGATCGCTTCCTTGTCCATCGGATACGACTCGAACACCAGCAGCGTGTCGAACAGTGCTCCGGTGCCCGCCACCCGCTGGATGTCGGTGAGCCCCACATAGTGGTGCTCGAGCAGACCCGCCTGGTCGCCCTGCAAGCGCCCGAGCAGCTCGCCGATGCTCTGGCGGTCATCGATGCGCAGCCGCACCGGCAGCGTGTTGATGAACAGACCCACCATCGACTCGACACCGGGCAGCTCGGCCGGACGGCCGGACACCGTCGCGCCGAACACCACGTCGCCGCGGCCGGTGAGACGTCCGAGCAGGATGCCCCACGCGGCCTGCACCAGCGTGTTCACCGTGACGCCGAGTTCGGCGGCGTGCTTGGTGATCCGGCGGGTGCGGTCGGCGTCGAGTTCGGTGACGACCTTGCCGATCTCGTAGTTCTCGGCGCCGCGCGGCTGCGGCGCGAGCTGGGTGGGTTCGTTGACCCCTTCCAGCGCCGTCGCCCAAGCGCGCAGCGAGGCGTCCCGGTCGCGCCCGGCCAGCCAGCCGAGGAAGTTGCGGTAGGAGGCCACCCGCGGCAAGGCGGTCTGGTCGCCGCGCACCGCGTACAGCACCAGCAGATCCCGCATGAGCAGCGGCATCGACCAACCGTCCAGCAGGATGTGGTGGGTGGTGATGGCCAGGTGCCATTGCGCGGCGTCGCTGCGGAACAGCGTGAACCGCATCAGCGGCGGCGTGGCCATGTCGAAGTGCGTCGCCTGATCGGCCGCGACCTGCCTGCGCAGTTCCGCGGTCCGCTCGTCGGCGGGCAGCCCGGTGAGATCCACCTCGCGCCACGGCGCCTCGACCCGATCCAACACCACCTGCACGGCCTGGCCGTCGGCGTCGGTGACGAACGCGGTGCGCAGGTTCGGGTACCGGTCGACGATGCCCTGAGCCGCCGCACGCAGCCGCGCCACGTCCAGCGTGCCGCCCAGGTCCACCACGGCCTGCATGGTGTAGACGTCCACGGTGGACTGGGTCATCATCGCGTGGAACAGCAGACCCGACTGCAGCGGCGACAGCGGCCACACCTCGGCCAGCGCCGGGTAGCTGCGCTCCCACTGCTCGAGGTCGGGCTGCCGCACCCGCACCAGCGGCATGTCCGACGGCGTGAAGCCGCCCGCGTCCGGCCGCCGCGCGTGGGTGGCCAGCGCGGTGAGCGCCTCGACCCACAGGTCGGCGAACTCCTGGACCCGCTCCCTGCTCAGCAGACCGGTCGGGAAGGCGAACGACGCGCCCAGGCGCGGCCCCTCGTCGGAGTCGGTGACGATGGCGTTGATGTCGATCGTCGCGTTGGCGGGCATGTCGAGGTCCATGTCGACATCCAGCTGACCCAGGTCGGCCACCGGCACCCAGCCGATCTCGGCGAGCTGCTCGGGGATCTCCCCGGCCGACATCCGGCCCAAGTAGTTGAAGCTGATCTGCCCGGACGAACCCAGGGTGGGCGCGGTCTCCGGATTCAGCTGCCGCAGCAGGCCGTAGCCGAGGCCCTTGTCGGGCACCGCGAGCAGCTGCTCCTTGATCGACTTCACGATCTCGCCGAGCGCGGCGCCACCGGCGAACGCGTCGGTGAGATCCGCACCGGCCAGGTCCAGCCGGACGGGGTAGGCCGAAGTGAACCAGCCGACCGTGCGCGACAGATCCGCGCCCGGCACGACGTCCTCTTCACGACCGTGGCCTTCCAGCTTCACCAGCGCCGCGTCCGAACCGTGGCCGCGCCAACGGGCGATCGTCATGGCCAGCGCCGAGAGCAGACCGTCGTTCACACCGCCCCGGTACAGGCCCGGGATCGCGGTGAGCACCGCGTCGGTGACCTCGGCGGGCACGGTGACCTCGACCCGCTCGACGGTGGCGAACGTGTCCACCGCCGGATCGAACGCACGCTCGCCGAGCAACGGATCCGGTGTGGCCGAAACCTGCTGCCAGAACGGCAGTTCCGCGACCCGATCCGGCGCGCTCGCCGCCTGGACCAGGCTGTGCGCCCAGCGCCGCATGGAGGTGCCGTTGGCAGGCAGCGCCACCGGCTGACCGGCGACCAGCTGCGACCAGGCCACCGCCAGATCCGGGATCAGGATGCGCCAGGACACGCCGTCGACCACGAAGTGGTGCGCGACGATCAACAGCACGTCCCGCCGCTCGCCTTCGAAGGCGAACCAGACGAACTGCGCCATGGCGGCCTCGGCCGGATCCAACCTGCCCAACGCACCGTCGAGCGCTTCGGTGGCCACGCGCGCCAGCTCCGCCTCGTCGGCGTCGGCGGCCAGGTCCACGCGGCGCACCAGCGCGTCGACGTCCACCGCGCCGTGCGGCAGGGCCTCGAACGTCCAGTCCCCGCCCGTGCGGCGCAGCCGCGACCGCAGCACGTCGTGGTGGTCGAAGACCGCGGCGATGGTGGCGACCAGTGTCTCCCGGTCGATGCCTTCGGGCAGCCGCAGCGCCATGGTCTGCGAGAACCGCTGATACGACGAGCCGCTCGCGAGGATCTGCCGCATGATCGGGGTCAGCGGGATCTCGCCGACACCGCCGCCGGGCAGTTCCTCCAGCCGCACCTGCTCCGTGCCCGCGCCCAGCGCGGCGATCTCGGCCAGCGAGGCCACGCTGCGCCGCTCGAACACGTCACGCGGAGTGAACAGCACGCCACGCGCCTTGGCCCGCGAGACCAGCTGGATCGACAGGATGGAGTCGCCGCCGAGCGCGAAGAACGAGTCGTCCAAACCGATCTGGTCGACGCCGAGCACCTCGGCGAACACCTCGGCGATGACGGCCTCGACCTCGCTGGCAGGCGCGCGGAACTCGCGCGGCGCCAGCTCGGGCTCGGGCAGCGCCTTGCGATCCAGCTTGCCGACCGGGGTCAGCGGGATCTCGTCGATCACCACGATCGCCGTCGGCACCATGTGCGGCGGCAGCGTGCGCGAGGCGTACTCGGTCAGCCTCGCCGTATCGATCTCCCGGCCCGGCGCGGCCAGCACGTAGGACACCAGGATCGTCGCGCCCGCCTCGGTCTTGCGGCCGATGGTGATCGCGTACTCGACGTCCTCGTGGCTCGCCAGCACGGTGTCGATCTCGCCCAGTTCGATGCGGAAGCCGCGGATCTTCACCTGGAAGTCCGAGCGGCCCACGTAATCGAGGTGCCACGGCACCGACGCCAGCGCGGCGTTGCCGGCCCGCTCGCCGGGTTCGGCGAACCAGCGCACCACGTCACCGGTGCGGTACATGCGCGCGCCCTCGTCGCTCCACGGGTTGGCGACGAACCGTTCCGCGGTGAGGTCGGGGCGGTTGTGGTAGCCGCGCGCCAGCGCGCCACCGGCCAGGTACAGCTCGCCCGCGACGCCCGGCGGCACCGGGTTGAGGCGGTTGTCCAGCACCAGCGCGGACATGCCGCGCACCGGGCGGCCGATGGTGATGTGCCTGCCCGGGGTGAGCTGGGCGTAGGACGAGATGATCGTCGTCTCGGTCGGGCCGTAGGCGTTGAAGTACTTGCGGCCCGGCCACCACTTGGCCAGCAGCTCCGGCGTGGTGACGTCACCGCCGACGGAGGCCACCTCGAGCGCCTCCATGCCTTCCGGATCGACCGTGCCGAGCACCGCGGGGGTGATGATCGTGTGGCTCACCCGCTCGGTGCGCAGCAGCTCCGCCAGGTCCGGGCCGCCGATGATGGTCGAGGGCACGACCACCAGCGTCGCGCCGGTGTAGGCGGCGCACAGCCATTCCAGCACCGACGGGTCGAAGCTCGGCGAGCAGATGTGCAGGAACCGATGGTGCGATTCCAGCTGGTAGAGATCCGCCGCGACGCCGACCAGGCCGCCCATGCCCGCATGGGTCACGGTGACGCCCTTGGGCATACCGGTCGAGCCGGAGGTGTAGATGACGTACGCCGGATGACGCATCGCCAGCACGGCGTTCCGATCGGTGTCGGTCACCTGCTCGGCGGGCTGGCTCTCGATCAGCTCGCCCAGCGCCGGGTCGTCGATCCGCAGCCACTCCACGTCGCGCGGCAGCCGGTCGACGTACTCGCTCGCGGTGATGCCGATGACCGCGCCGGAGTCGTTGACCATGTGCCGCATGCGATCTTCGGGGTAGGTCGGGTCGACCGGCACGTGCGCGCCGCCCGCCTTCGCCACCGCCCAGAACGCCGCGACCATCTCGTAGGAGCGCGGGAACGACAGCGCCACGATGCGCTCCGGTCCCACACCGCGCGCGATGAGCACCCGCGCCAGGCGCGAGGAGTACTCGTCCAATTCACGGTAGGTGATCGAGCGGCCCTGGTAGCGCACCGCGATCTGGTCCGGGTCCAGCCGCGCGCCGTGCTGCAGCAGGTCCGGCAGCAGGCCGGTGGCCATGACGTCCTCGCCCGCCACGTGCGTGAGCAGGTGGTACTCGGCCACGTCCAGCAGCGGCAGGTCGCCGATCGGGGTTTCCCGGTCGGTGGCGATCGCGGTGAGCAGCCTGGTGAACCGCTCGGCGAACACCCGCACCGTCTCGTCGTCGAACAGGTCGCGCGCGAAGGAGAACTCCGCGTACATGCCCGCGTCGTCGGGGTTCTCCCCTGCCTCGCGGATGGTCAGCGACAGGTCGAACTTGGCGGTGTCGACGTCGAAATCGACCGCGCCCACGTGCAGTCCGGGCAGCTCGAAGCTGCTCTCGGGCAGGTTCTCGAACGACAGCGCCACCTGGAACAGCGGGTGCCGCGCGGTGGAGCGCTCCGGGTTGAGCAGTTCCACCAGCCGCTCGAACGGCAGGTCCGCGTGCGCGAACGCCTGCAGATCGGCGTCCTTGGTGCGGGCCAGGAACTGGTCGAAGGTGAGGTCGCCGTCCACGTGCGAACGCAGCACCAGGGTATTGACGAACATGCCGATCACGTCGTCGAGTTCGGCCTCGCCGCGGCCCGCGATGGGCGTGCCGACGGCGATGTCGTCGGTGCCGGACATACGCGCCAGGAACAGCGCCAGCGCGGCGTGCACCACCATGAACAGCGTCGCGTTCTGCTGCCTGGCGATGTCGGTGAGCCTGCCGTGCAGCTCGCCGGAGATCGGGAACACCACTCGCCCACCCGCGAACGACTGCGTCGTCGGACGCGGCCGGTCGGCGGGCAGGTTCAGCTCGTCGGGCAGCCCGGCCAGCGCGGCACGCCAGTATTCGGCCTGCTGGGAGATCAGGCTCTGCGGGTCGTCCTCGGAGCCGAGCACGTCACGCTGCCAGAGGCTGAAGTCGGCGTACTGCACCGGCAGCGGCGCCCAACCCGGTTCCACACCGGCCGAACGGGCCGCGTAGGCCAGCATCACGTCGCGGGTCAGCGGGCCCATCGACCAGCCGTCGGCGCTGATGTGATGCGCGACGAACACGAGCACGTACGCTGTGCCGGCTCCCGCCCCGCCGCTCGCATCCGTGACGCGGAACAGCTTGGCCCGCAACGGAACCTCGGTGGTCACGTCGAACCCGGCGGAGATCACCTCGATGATCCGGTGCCGGATGTCCTCGGGCGCGACCGCTTCCGGCCGCAGGTCCGGCAGTGCCCGCTCGACGGGCACGATGACCTGGTGCGCCGCGCCGTCCTGTTCGGGGTAGACGGTGCGCAGGGTCTCGTGCCTGGCGATGACGTCCCCGACCGCCGCTTGCAGCGCTTCGACATCCAGCTCGCCGGTGAGCCGCACGGCCACCGGGATGTTGTTCACCGCCGAGGCGGTGTCGAACTGGTTGAGGAACCACATGCGCTGCTGCGCCAGCGACAACGGGATGTGCTCCGGACGCGGACCGGCCACCAGCTCGCGGCGGCCACCGGCCCCCGCGTGCTGCTCGACCTTCGCGGCCAGTCCGGCGACGGTGGAGGCTTCGAACAGCACACGCACCGGCACACGGGCATCCAGTGCCGCGCCGATACGCGCCGCGACCTGCGTCGCCAACAGCGAATTACCACCGAGCGCGAAGAAGTCGTCATCCGCGCCGACCCGCTCCACCCCGAGCACCTCGGCGAACACCGACGCCACGATCTCCTCGATCGGAGTCGACGGCGCACGGAAGGCTTGAATCTCGAACTCGGGTTCCGGCAGCGCCTTGCGGTCGAGCTTGCCGTTGACGTTCAACGGCAACGCATCCAACACCACGAACGCCGACGGCACCATGTACGACGGCAACCCAGCAGTGAGTTCGGACTTCACCCGCGCCACATCCACACCGGCCTCGGCATCGGCAGCCACCAGGTAGGCCACCAAACGGTCACCCGTCTTCGGATCCGACTTCGCGATCACCGCAGTCTGCGCGACCTCCGGCAGCACGAGCAACGCTGCTTCGATCTCACCCAGCTCGATACGGAAACCACGGATCTTCACCTGGAAATCCGTACGACCCCGATATTCCAGTTCGCCGGTGCCGGTCCAAGCGACCAAGTCACCCGTGCGATACATCCGCGCACCCGGCTCGAACGGATTCGCCACGAACCGATCCGCCGTCAGATCCGCACGACCGAAGTAACCACGCGCCAACTGCGCACCGGCGAGGTACAGCTCGCCGGAGACGCCGTCGGGCACCGGCCGCAGCCGGGAGTCGAGGACGTAGACCCGGCTGTTCCATTCCGGCGCACCGATCGACACGGAGGTCTCGTCGGCGAGAGTGACCCGGTGGCTGGTGATGGACACCGCCGCCTCGGTCGGACCGTAGAGGTTGAACAGTTCCGTGCGCGGGTGTTCCCGCAGGAACCGCTGCGCGACCGAACCCGGCAGCGCTTCACCGATGGCCAGCACCCGCCACAGCGAGTTCGGCATACCGGCGGTCAACAACGCGTCCAGCATCGACGGCACCACATGCAGCGTGGTGACCCACTCGCGAGCCATCAACTCGTTCAGGTACGCCGGGTCTCGGTGACCGTCCGGGGAGGCGATCACCAGGCGACCACCGCAGACAGCGGCCGACCAGAACTCCCACACCGACAGGTCGAACGTCGCCGCCGTCTTCAGCAGAATCGCATCCGCAGCGTCCAAACCGAATTCGACGTTCTTCCACTGCAACTGGTTCGCGATAGCGCCGTGCGGAACCGCGACACCCTTCGGGCGACCCGTCGAACCAGACGTGAAGATCACATACGCCGTGTTCTCCGGACGCAGGGGTGCGACCCGATCCGCATCCGTGACCGGCGTGGCATCCACACCCGACAAGTCGAGCTCATCGATCCGCACCACCGGCGCGACATCGGTACTGAACTCCGCCTCGGCGTTGCTCAACACACAAACCGGTGCCGCCGTCTCGAGGATGTAGCTCGTGCGCTCGGCAGCCTGATCCGGATCCACCGGCACATACGCGCCACCGGACTTCGCCACCGCATACATCGCCACGATCAGATCGACCGACCGACGCAACGCCAGCGCCACTCGCGACTCCGGACCGACACCCAACGAAATCAGATGCCGCGCAAGACGATTCACCCGAACGTCGAGTGCGCCATAGGTGATCGACTCGCCGTCCTCGGTGACGAGCGCGACTTCCTTCGGCCCGGCCGCGACCGTGGCGTCCAGCAGCGACACCAGCGTGGCGGAGGTGTCCACCGGCTGGTCGGTCGCGTTGCGCGCGGTGAGCAGCTGGGTCCGTTCGGCGGCGTCGAGCAGTTCGAGGTCGCCGACCGGGGTGCGCGGCGCGGCGATGATCTCGCCGAGCAGGCGCGCGAACCGGTCCACGAAGCCCTGCACCGTCGCGCGGTCGAACATGTCGGTCGCGTAGGTGAAGAAGCCGGTGATGCCCTCGGGCGCGCCGGCGTCGTCGTAGCGGTCGGTCGCGATCAGGTGCAGGTCGAACTGGGACAGCTCGGTGTCGATGTCCAGGCCGGACACGCTCAGGCCGGGCAACTCCAGCGCGGACTGCGCCAGGTTCTGGAACGACAGACCCACCTGGAACAGCGGGTGCCGCGCGGTCGAACGCACCGGGTTGAGCACCTCCACCAGGCGCTCGAACGGCACGTCGGCGTTGGCGAACGCCTGGATGTCGGTCTCGCGCTGGCGGGCCAGCAAATCGGTGAACGCCTCGCCCGCCTCGACCCGGGTGCGGAACACCAGGGTGTTGACGAACATGCCGATCAGATCGTCCAGAACGGCTTCGCCACGGCCCGCCATCGGCGTGCCGATCGCGATGTCGTCGGTGCCAGACAACCGGGCCAGCAGCACCGCCAGCGCGGTGTGCACGACCATGAACAGCGTCGCGCCCTCCGCACGCGCCAGCTCGATCAGCGCCTGATGGGTTTGCGCGTCCACCCGCAGCTCGACCTTGCCGCCCGCGAAGGACTGCACCGCGGGGCGCGGCCGGTCCGAGGGCAGGTCCAGCTGATCGGGCAGCTCGGCCAGCGCCTGGCGCCAGTAGGCGACCTGCTTGGCGGCCAGCGATTCCGAATCCTCCTCGTCGCCGAGCAGCTCGCGCTGCCAGATGCTGTAGTCCGCGTACTGGACTTCCAGCGGCGCCCAGTTCGGCGCCTCGCCCGCCGACCGCGCGGCGTAGGCGATCATCAGGTCCCTGGTCAGCGGGCCGACCGAGGAGCCGTCACCGGAGATGTGGTGCACGACCATGGCCAGCACGTAGTCCACCGACCCGTCCGCCGGAGTCTGCGCGCCCTCCCCGGCGATCTGGAACAGCGCGACCTTCACCGGCACCTCGGTCGTGACATCGAAGATCGTCGAGGTCAGCGCCACCACGGCGGACTCGATCTGCGACGGCGCGACCACCCGCACCTCCAGGCGCGGCACGGCTTGGGCGGGCGGCAGGATGACCTGCACCGGGCCCGCCTCGGTCTGCGGGTACACCGTCCGCAGGATCTCGTGGCGGCTCACCAGGTCCGCGATCGCGGCACGCAGCGCGGCCACGTCCAACGCGCCGGACAACCGCACCGCGATCGGCACGTTGTAGGCCGCCGACTGGGTGTCGAACCGGTTGAGGAACCACATGCGCTGCTGCGCCAGCGACAGCGGGATGTGCTCCGGCCGCGGGCCCGCCGTCAGCGCACGGCGGCCGCCCATGTCGGCGTGCTGCTCCACCCGCACCGCCAGCGCGGCGACGGTGGACGCCTCGAACAGCAGACGCACCGGCACCCGCGTGTTGAGCGCCTCACCCAGGCGGGCGGCGACCTGCGTGGCCAGCAGCGAGTTACCGCCCCAGGCGAAGAAGTCGTCGTCCAGGCCGAGGCGCTTGGCTTCGCCGCCTTCGCGATCGGACAGCCGCAGCACCTCGGCGAAGGTGTTCGCCACGATCTGCTCGATCGGCGTGACCGGCGCGCGGAACACCGCCTTCTCGAAGGTGGGCTCCGGCAGCGCCTTGCGGTCCAGCTTGCCGTTGGCGTTGAGCGGCAACGCCTCCAGCCCGATCAGCATCGACGGCACCATGTACGACGGCAGCTCGGCCGACAGCGCGGACTGCAGAGCCCTCTTGTCCAGCGCGCCCGTGCGGGTCACCACGTAGGCGACCAGCCGATCGCCGATGCTCGGATCGGTGTGCGCGACGACGGCCGCGGCGCTCACCGCGTCCTGCCGCAGCAACGCGGCCTCGATCTCGCCGAGCTCGATGCGGAAGCCGCGGATCTTCACCTGGAAATCGGTGCGGCCGCGGTAGTCCAGCTCGCCGGAGGCGCTCCAGGCCACCAGGTCGCCGGTGCGGTACATCCGGTCGCCCGCCGCGCCGAACGGGTCGGCGACGAACCGGTCCGCGGTCAGGTCCGCACGACCGAAGTACCCGCGCGCCAACTGCGCACCGGCCAGGTACAGCTCACCGGAGACGCCGACCGGCACCGGCCGCAGTCGCGAGTCCAGCACGTAGACCCGGCTGTTCCACTCCGGCGCGCCGATCGACACCGACGCCTCGTCGGCATCGGTGACCAGGTGGCTGGTGATCGACACCGCCGCCTCGGTCGGACCGTAGAGGTTGTGCAGTTCGGCGGCGTTGTTGCGGCGCAACCGCTGGGCGGTCGCGGCGGGCAGCGCCTCACCGATGGCCAGCACCCGCCGCAGCGAGTCCGACAGGCGGCCACCGGATTCGGTGAGCAGCGCGTCCAGCATGGACGGCACCACGTGCAGCGTGGTGACGCCGGTGGCGCGCATCAGCTCGTTCAGGTACGCCGGGTCGCGATGCCCGTCGGCGGACGAGATCACCAGGCGGCCGCCGGAAACCGCGGCCGACCAGAACTCCCACACCGAGAGGTCGAACGTCGCCGCCGTCTTCAGCAGCACCGCGTCGTCCGCGCCCAGCTCGAAGACAGATGTCTCCCACTGCAACTGGTTGGCGATCGCCGCGTGCGGGACCGCGACGCCCTTCGGCTGACCGGTGGAACCGGACGTGAAGATCACGTACGCGGTGTTCGCCGGGGTCAGCGCACCCGTGCGCTCGGCCGCGGTCACCGGAGCCGTCGGGTACTCGGCGAGGTCGAGCCCGTCGATCTGCACGACATCGGCCGCCGCGGTGCGGAACCCGTCGCGGCCGGTGGTCAGCACGCACACCGGCGCGGCGGTGCCCAGGATGTAGTCGGTCCGCTCGGCGGGCTGATCCGGATCGATCGGCACGTACGCCGCACCGGCCTTCGCGACCGCGTACATGGCGATCACGAGGTCGCTGCTGCGGCGGATCGCCAGCGCGACGCGGTCCTCCGGGCCGACGCCGCGGCCGATCAGGTACCGGGCCAGTCGGTTGACCCGCGCGTCCAGCCCGGCGTAGGTCAGCTCGCGACGGCCGGTCGGCTCGTCGGCGACCAGCGCCACGGCCGCCGGGGTCGCGGCCACCGTGTCATCCAGCAAGGACACCAGCGTCGCGGTCTGGTCGACCTCGTGGTCGGTGGCGTTCCACGCGGTGAGGATGCGCTCGCTCTCCTCGGCCGCGAGCAGGTCGATCTCGCCCACCCGCACCGTGGCGTCGGCCGCCACCGCGTCGAGCACCCGCAGGAACCGGTCGGCGAAGCCCTGCACCGTGTCCTCGTCGAACAGGTCGGTGGCGTAACCGAATTCGGTGATGATCTCGGCGGGCGTGCCGTCGTCTGCGTACCGGTCGTAGAGCGTGACGTGCAGGTCGGTCTTGGCCAGCTGCGAGTCGAAGTTGACCGCGCTCACCGTCAGGCCGGGCAGCTCGAAGGTGGTCTCGGCCAGGTTCTGGAACGACAGGCCCACCTGGAACAGCGGATTGCGCGCGGTCGAGCGCACCGGGTTGAGCACCTCGACCAGGCGCTCGAACGGCACGTCGGCGTTGGCGAACGCCTCCAGATCGCGTTCCTTGACGTCGCCGAGCAGGTCGGCGAAGCGTTCACCGGACGCCACCCGGGTGCGGAACACCAGGGTGTTGACGAACATGCCGATCAGGTCGTCGAGTTCGCGTTCGCCGCGACCGGCGATCGGGGTGCCGACCGCGATGTCGTCGGTGCCCGACAACCGCGACAGCAGCACCGCCAGCGCCGCGTGCACCACCATGAACAGCGACGCGTTGTGCGCGCGCGCCAGTTCGTGCAGGCGGGCGTGCCGCTGCGGGTCGATCTCGAAGCGGATCGCCTTGCCCTGGAACGACTGCGCGGGCGGGCGCGGCCGGTCGGCGGGCAGTTCCAGCTGATCGGGCAGATCCGCCAGCGCCTGACGCCAGTACGCCACCTGCTGCGCGGCCAGCGATTCCGGATCGTCCTCGGATCCGAGCACCGCGCGCTGCCACAGCGCGTAGTCGGCGTACTGCACCGGCAACGGCTGCCACTGCGGCGCCTCGCCCTGCACCCGCGCCACGTAGGCGGCCATAACGTCGCGGGCCAGCGGACCCATCGACGAACCATCGGCCGCGACGTGATGCACGGTGAACGCCAGCACATGGTCGTTGTCCGCGATGCGGAACAGCGCCACCGCCAACGGCACCTCCACGGTGACGTCGAAGGTGGTCAGCGCGAAGCCGATGACGGCGCCGAGCAGGTCGTCCTCGGCCACGTCGATCGGGGTGAGCGCCGCCGCGGACCGGTCGGCCGGGCGGATCACCTGATGCGGGCCCTCCGCCGAGCGCGGGTAGGTGGTGCGCAGTACCTCGTGACGGGCGAACACGTCGCCGATGGCCTGCTCCAGCGCGGCCACCTCCAGCGTGCCCGACAAGCGGACGGCCAGCGGGATGTTGTCCACCGCCGAAGTGGCCGTGTCGAACTGGTTGAGGAACCAGTACCGCTGCTGCGCGGGCGAGAGCGGGATGCGCGCCGGGCGCTCCCCCGCCTCCAGGCGTGGCCGGTTCCGGCCGGACCCGGCGTTGCGCTCCACCCTGGCGGCCAACGCCACCACGGTGGAGGCCTCGAACAGGTCGCGCACCGCGAGCCTGGTGTCCAGCGCGGCGCCCAGCCGCGCGGTCACCTGGGTGGCCAGCAGCGAGTTGCCGCCGAGTTCGAAGAAGTCGTCGTCCAGTCCGACCCGCGCGACACCGAGCACGTCACCGAAGGTGCCCGCCACGATCTCCTCGATCGGGGTGGACGGCGCGCGGAACACCTTGGCCTCGAACACCGGCGCGGGCAGCGCCTTACGGTCCAGCTTGCCGGAGGCGTTCAGCGGGAACGCCTCCAGCACGACGAACGCCGACGGCACCATGTAGGCGGGCAGCTCGCCGCCGAGCTCGGAACGCACGCCCTCGATGTCCACCGAGCGGCCCGCGGTCGCGATGACGTACGCCACCAACTGGTCGCCCAGCCGCTCGTCCGAGCGCACCACGACCACGGCCTGGGCGATCGAGTCCAGCGCGGTGAGCGCCGACTCGATCTCGCCCAGCTCGATGCGCAGACCGCGCAGCTTCACCTGGAAGTCGGTGCGGCCCAGGTACTCCAGTTCGCCCTTGTCGGTCCAGGAGACGAGGTCGCCGGTGCGGTACATCCGCTCGCCCGGCGCGCCGTACGGGTTGGCCACGAACCGGTCAGCGGTCAGATCGGGACGCGCGACGTAGCCGCGGGCCAATTGCACGCCCGCGAGATACAGCTCACCCGCGACACCCACCGGCACCGGGTGCAGGCGCGAATCCAGCACGTAAACCTGGGTGTTGAACACGGGAGCGCCGATCGGCACCGACACCGTGTCGGCCTCGGTCACCTCGTGATAGGTGACGTCGACCGCGGCCTCGGTCGGGCCGTACAGGTTGTGCAGCAGCGCGCCGGTGAGTTCCTGCATCCGCTGCGCGGTGGCGGCGGGCAGCGCCTCACCGGAGGCGAAGACGTTGCGCAGACTGGTGCATTCGTCGGCGCGTTCCTCGGCCACGAACACCGACAGCATCGACGGCACGAAGTGCGCCGTGGTGACCTGCTCGCCGGTGATGACCTGCACGAGGTAGGCCGGGTCGCGGTGGCCGTCGGGCTTCGCGACGACCAGGCGCGCGCCGACCTGCAACGGCCAGAAGAACTCCCATACCGACACGTCGAACGTGGCCGGGGTCTTCTGCAACACCACGTCGGTGTCGTCGAGGCCGTACTCGTCCTGCATCCACACCAGACGGTTGACGATCGCCGCGTGCGAGACCGCCACACCCTTCGGGCGGCCGGTCGAACCGGAGGTGAAGATCACGTACGCGGCGTTCGACGAGCGCAGCGGCGCACGGCGATCCGCATCGGTGACCGGCTTGTCGGAGTACCCGGCCAGCGAGACAACATCGATCTCGATCGCCGGGGTAGCGCCGGCGTCGAACTCGTCGCGCGAAGTGGTGAGCACGCACACCGGCTGCGCGGTGTCGAGCACGTAGCGGGTGCGGTCGGCCGGATGGTCCGGATCCAGCGGCACGTACGCGCCACCGGCGACGCTCACCGCGTACATGCCGACCACCAGGTCGATCGAGCGGCGCATGCCCAGCGCGACCATCGAGTCCGGGCCGACGCCCAGCGAGATGAGGTGCCGGGCCAGGCGGTTCACGCGCGAGGCGAACTCGGCATACGTCAGCGTCACGTAGTGACTCGATGAGGGGTGGTGGTCGGGCGACGGGTGGGCCAGACTCGTCCCCTCGAACGTCACGGCGGTCGCGTCCGGGGTCCGCGCCAGCTGCGCGGCGAACATCGACACCAGGGTGGCGTCCGGGTCGACCGCGTGCGCGGTGTCGTTCCACCGCTCGAGGACCTCGGTGCGCTCGACGCTGTCGAGCAACTCGACATCGCCGACGGCCACGGACGGATCGGCGGCTATCGCCGTCAGCATCCGCACCAGCCGCGACGCGACGCCCGCGATGGTGTCGGAGTCGAACATGTCGGTGGCGTAGGCGAATTCGGCGGTCATGCCGTCGGCCGAGCCCGAGGCGTCGAACCGGTCGGCGAGGTTGAGGTGCAGATCGAACTTGGCGGTCACCACGTCCAGCGGCACCCCGGCCACTTCCAGGCCGGGCAGCTCGAAGGTGGCCTCACCGGTGTTCTGGAACGACAGCATCACCTGGAACAGCGGATGCCGCGCCTGCGAGCGCGCCGGGTTCAGGATCTCCACCAGCCGCTCGAACGGCAGGTCCGCGTGCGCGAACGCCGCGAGGTCGGTGTCCTTGGTGCGCGCGAGCAATTCGGTGAACGCGATCGCGGGATCGACCGCGCTGCGCAGCACCAGCGTGTTGACGAACATGCCGATGGCGTCGTCGAGCACGGCCTCACCACGGCCCGCGACCGCGGTGCCGATGGCGATGTCGTCGCTGCCGGACAACCGGGCCAGCAAGGCGGCGAACGCCGCGTGCACCACCATGAACAGGCTGGCGCCGTTCGCGCGGGCCAGCGCGTTCAGCTCGCGCAGCAGCCGCGCGTCGAGCGCGAACTCGTACACGCCGCCGCGGTTGGACGCCACCGCCGGACGCGAGCGGTCCGACGGCAGATCCAGCTGATCCGGCAGCCCGGCCAGGGAGTCGGACCAGAACGCGACCTGCTGGGCGATCAGCGAGGCGGGATCGCCCTCCGACCCCAGCGTCTCGCGCTGCCACAGCGCGTAATCGGCGTACTGCACCGGCAGCGGCGCCCACGCGGGCGCCTCGCCGCGCGAACGCGCCGAGTAGGCCACCATCACGTCGCGTGCCAGCGGGCGCACCGACCAGCCGTCGCCGGAGATGTGGTGCACCACGAACACCAGCACGTGGGTGTCGGGCTGCGAGCCGTCCATCGAGCCCGCGATGCGGAACAGCGCGGCGCGCACCGGCACCTCGGCGGTGACGTCGAAGCCGGTCAGCACCAGTTCGCTGATCCGCTCGGAGATCTCGGCCTCGGACACCTCGATCGGGGTGAGGTCGACCGCGCTGTGCCCGGCGGGCAGCACGACCTGCACGCCCTGGCCGTCGGCGGTCTCCGGGTAGACGGTGCGCAACACCTCGTGCCGGTCGACCACGTCGGCCACGGCCTGGCGCAGCGCCTCGGTGTCCAGGGTTCCGGTGAGCCGGACCGCGAGCGGGATGTTGTTCACCGCGGTCTGGTTGTCGAACCGGTTCAGGAACCACATGCGCTGCTGGGCCAGCGACAGTGGGATCTTCGACGGGCGCGGGCCCGCGGCGAGTTCCCGGCGGCGGCCGGTGCCCTGGTGCGCCTCCACCCGCACGGCCAACGCCGCCACGGTCGGCGCCTCGAACAGCGTGCGGACCGGGATCCTGGTGTCCAGCGCGGCGCCGAGTCGGGCCACCACCTGTGTGGCGATCAGCGAGTTGCCGCCCAGGTCGAAGAAGTCGTCGTCCAAGCCGACCGCGCGTTCCGCCTGTGCCAGGCCGAGCACCTCGGCGAAGACGTCGGCGACGATCTCCTCCACCGGCGTGGACGGCGCGCGGAACTCCCGCGCCTCGAAGACCGGCTCGGGCAGCGCGCGGCGATCCAGTTTGCCGTTCGGGTTCAACGGCATGGCGTCGAGCACCACGATGGCGGCGGGCACCATGTAGGACGGCAGCTGCGCGGACAGATGCGCGCGCAACGCCTCGACGTCCACCGTCGCGCCGTTCGCCGGCACCACATAACCCACCAGCTGGTCGCCGGTGCGCGCGTCCGAACGCACCAGCGCGACCGACTGCGCGACCGATTCGTGCGCCGTCAACGCGGTCTCGATCTCGCCGAGCTCGATGCGCAGACCACGCAGTTTCACCTGGAAGTCGGTGCGGCCCAGGTACTCGATGGCGCCGGTGTCGTCCCGGCGCACCAAGTCGCCGGTGCGGTACATCCGAGCGCCGGGCGCGCCGTACGGGTTGGCCACGAAGCGATCGGCGGTGAGGTCCGTGCGACCGAAGTAGCCGCGCGCCAACTGATCGCCCGCGAGGTACAGCTCACCCGCGACGTTCGACGGCACCGGGTGCAGACGCGAATCCAGCACGTACGCCTGCGCGTTCCACACCGGCAGGCCGATCGGCACCGCCCCGTCCACCTGCTCGGCGACAGGTGCGTGCGTGGCGTGCACGGTGAACTCGGTGGGTCCGTACAGGTTGTACAGCGCGGCGTCGCTGACGCGGCGGATGGCCACGACCGCGTCGGCTGTGAACGCCTCACCGGCGACGAACAGCGTGCGCAGCGAGGCGAGCGCGTCGGCGTCGGCCGGGTCGATCCAGGCCGCGAAGACGGTCAGCATCGACGGCACGAACGAGGTCATCGTGACCCGCTCGGCCGCGATCACCTCGACCAGGTACTGCGGGTCGCGGTGCCCGTCCGGGCTCGCCACCACGATCCGGCCGCCGGTGCTCAGCGGGCCGAACAGCTCCCACACCGACACGTCGAAGGTGGCGGGGGTCTTGAACAGCACCACGTCGTCGGCGTCGATGCCGTATTCGCCGGTGATCCAGCGGATCTGGTTGACGACCGCGGCGTGCGGCACGGCGACGCCCTTGGGGCGGCCGGTGGAGCCGGAGGTGAAGATCACGTACGCCGGGTGCTGCGGGCGCAGCGGCGCGATGCGCTCGGCGTCGGTGACCGGGTCGTCCGCGTAACCGGACAACTCCAGCTCGTCGATGCGCAGTGTCGCGCGGCCCGCGCCGTCGAACGCGTCGCGCGCGGTGGTCAGCACGCAGACCGGGTCGGCCGAGTCGAGCACGTAGTGCACGCGGTCGGCGGGCTGGTCGAGATCCAGCGGCACGTAGCCGCCACCCGCCGCCTGCACCGCGTAAGCGGCCACGACCAGGTCCACCGAGCGGCGCAGGCCCAGGGCGACCAGCGTCTCAGGACCCACACCCGCCTCGATGAGTCGACGCGCCAATCGCCGCACGCGCGCGGCGAATTCGGCGTAGGTGAGCTGCGTCCCGGTGGCCGGATCGATCACCGCGACCGCGTCCGGCGTCGCCGCGGCCTGCGCGGCGAACTCCTCGACCAGCGTGCTCGCCGGGCCGAGGTCGCGGGCGGTGTCGTTCCAGCCGCGCAGCGCCTGCTCGGTCTCCGGCTCGTCCAGCAGCGTGAGATCGCCGATGGGCCGGTCCGGCTCGGCCGCGACGGCCTTCAGCAACCGGCCGAAGCGCCGCCCGAACTCGGCCATGGTGGCCGGGTCGAACAGGTCGGTGGCGTAGATCAGCTCGGCCGCGATGCCCGCGGGGTTCGCGCCCGCGGAATTCTCGGCGTCGCGTTCGGACAGCACCAGTTGCAGGTCGAACTTGGCGACGTCGATCGGCAATTCGACACCGCTCACCGTCAGACCGGGCAGCTCCAGGCTGTTCTGGCCGGTGTTCTGGAACGACAGCATCACCTGGAACAACGGGTGCCGCGCCTGCGAGCGCGCCGGGTTCAGGATCTCCACCAGCCGCTCGAACGGCAGGTCCGCGTGCCCGAACGCGGCGATGTCGGTGGCGCGCACCGCACGCAGCAACTCGGTGAACGTCGCACCGGCCCTGACCGGGGTCCGCAACACGAGAGTGTTGACGAACATGCCGATCAGGTCATCGAGCGCGCGCTCGCCACGTCCGGCGACCGGAGTGCCGATCGCGATGTCGTCCTCGCCGGACAGCCGCGACAGCAGCACGGCCAGCGCGGTGTGCGCGACCATGAACAGCGTCGCGCCCCTGGTGCGGGCCAGTTCGGTCAGCTGAGCGTGGGTCTGCGCGTCGATCTCGAAGACGTGCGTGGCGCCGCGACCGGAGGCGACCGCGGGACGCGGCCGATCCGACGGCAGATCCAGCTGCTCGGGCAGCCCGCGCAGCGAGTCCGACCAGAACGAGATCTGCTCGGCGATCACCGAAGCCGGATCGTCCTCGGCGCCGAGCACCTGACGCTGCCACAGCGCGAAGTCGGCGTACTGGACCTCCAGCGGACGCCAGGCGGGCTCGCCGCCGTCGACGCGGGCGCCGTAGGCGGTCATCACGTCGCGGGTCAGCGGGCCCATGGAGAAACCGTCGGCCGAGATGTGGTGCACCACCAGGGCGAGCACGTGCTCGGTGGGGCTGATCTCGAACAGCCTGGCGCGGAAGGGCACCTCGGCGGTGACGTCGAAGGCCGTGCCGATCAGCTGCGAAAGCCGCTCGGGCAGTTCGGCTTCGGTGACGTCGACCGGCGTCAGGTCCGGGATGACCTTGGCCGTGGCCACGATCTGCTGCCGCGCGGCGCCGTCCACCTCGGGGTAGAAGGTGCGCAGCGACTCGTGGCGGGCCAGCACGTCGGCGACGGCGATCTGCAACGCCTGCCGGTCCAGCAGGCCCGACAGCCGCACCGCGGCCGGGATGTTGTCCACCGCCGAGTCGGGATCGAAGCGGTTGAGGAACCACATACGCTGCTGGGCCAGCGACAGCGGCACCAGCTCCGGCCGCTGCTGCGGCGCCAGCGGCGCACGACCGCCCACACCCGCCTTGGTCTCCGCGCGCGCCGCCAAAGCGACCACGGTGGAGGCCTCGAACAGCTCACGCACGCCGAGGTCGGTGTCCAGCGCCGCCGACAGCCGGGCGGCGACCTGGGTGGCCGACAGCGAGTTGCCGCCGAGGGCGAAGAAGTCGTCGTCCAGACCCACCCGCTCGAGGCCGAGCACGTCGGCGAAGGTGGCGGCGACGATTTCTTCGACCGGCGTGGTCGGCGCGCGGAACACCGCGGCCTCGAACACCGGCGCGGGCAGCGCCTTGCGGTCCAGCTTGCCCGAAGCGTTGAGCGGGAACTCCTCCAGCGCCATCACGATCGACGGCACCATGTACGCGGGCAGCTGCCGACCGAGGTCCTCGCGCACCAGGTCGGTGTCCAGCGCGGCGTCCGGCGCGGGGATGACGTACGCGACGAGCTGATCGCCCGCGTGCGCGTCGGAGCGCACCACGACGACGGCTTGCGCGACCTCGTCCAGGCCGGTCAGCGCCTGCTCGATCTCCCCGAGTTCGATACGCAGACCACGCAGTTTCACCTGGAAGTCGGTGCGGCCCAGGTACTCCAGCTCGCCGTGTTCGGTCCACGCCACCAGGTCGCCGGTACGGTACATCCGCGCGCCGGGCTCCCCATACGGGTTGGCGACGAACCGGTCACTCGTCAGATCCGGGCGCGCGACGTAACCCCGCGCCAGCTGAACACCCGCGAGGTACAGCTCACCCGCGACACCAACGGGGACCGGACGCAAGCGAGCGTCCAGCACGAACACCTGCGTGTTGAACACCGGAGCACCGATCGGCACCGTCTCGGCGTCGGCGTCGACGACCTCGTGGAAGGTGACGTCGACCGCCGCTTCGGTCGGGCCGTACAGGTTGTGCAGGGACGCGCCGGTCAGCTCGCGCAGGCGGTGCGCGGGCTTGGGCGGCAACGCCTCACCCGAAGCGAACACCAGACGCAGCGAATCGCACTGCGCGGCGGCGGCATCGGCGACGAATACCGCGAGCATCGAGGGCACGAAGTGGGTGACGGTCACCTTCTCGGCGCTGATGATCTCGGCGAGGTAGGCCGGGTCGCGATGACCGTCCGGCTTCGCCACGACCAGGCGGGCACCGATCTGCAACGGCCAGAAGAATTCCCACACCGACACATCGAAGGTCGCAGGCGTCTTCTGCAACACCACGTCAGCGCCGGTCAACTGGTACGCGGTCTGCATCCACACCAGGCGGTTGACGATCGCCGAATGCGAAACCGCCACACCCTTCGGACGACCCGTCGAACCCGACGTGAAGATCACGTAGGCGGTGTTCGACGGAAGCAGCGGCGCACGGCGATCCGCGTCGGTGACCGGGGCCTCGGACAGACCCTTCAGATCGAGCAGATCGATGCGCACCTGCGCGGTGTCGATGTCCAGATCGCTACCGGAGGTCAGCACACACACCGGGTCGGCCGTGCCGAGGATGTATTCCGTGCGCTCGGCCGGGTGATCCGGGTCCAGCGGAACATACGAACCACCGGCCACGGCGACGGCGTACATGCCGACCACCAAATCGATCGAGCGCCGCATACCCAGCGCCACAAACGATTCCGCGCCCACACCGCGCGCGATCAGCCAGCGCGCCAGCTGGTTCACCCGCCAAGAGAACTCGGCGTAGGACAGACTTGTCCCCTCGAACGTGACCGCCGTCGCGTCCGGAGTGCGTTCGACCTGGTCGTAGAACATCGACACCAACGTCGCGCCGGTGTCCACCGGATGCGCGGTGTCGTTCCACCCGGACACCACGAGCTCGCGCTCGGCGGCATCCAGCAGCTCGATGTCGCCGACCACCGCCTCGGGTTCGGCGGTGATCGCGGTGAGCACCCGGACCAAGCGGTCGGCGATGCGGCGCACCGTCTGCTCGTCGAACAGGTCGCGCAGGTAGCCCGCGCGCACCCGCAGCCGCGAATCCAGCTGCGCGATCAGGGTCAGCGGGTAGTGCGTGGCGTCGGCCGCGTCCAGGCCGACCACGGCCATGCCGTCGATGTCCGCCGCCTGCGCCTGCAAGCCCGCGGCGTCGACCGGGTAGGACTCGAACACCACCAGGGTGTCGAACAGCCCGCCGACGCCCGCGACGGCCTGGATGTCGGCCAGGCCCACGTAGTGGTGGTCGATCAGGTCGGCCTGCTCGCCCTGCGTGCGGACCAGCAGGTCGCGCACGGACTCCGACGGATCGAAACGCACCCGCACCGGCACGGTGTTGATGAACAGGCCGACCATCGCCTCCACGCCGGACAGCTGCGCGGGACGACCGGAGACGGTGGTGCCGAACAGCACGTCGTCGCGGCTGGTCATGCGGCCGACGAGAATGCCCCACGCCGTCTGCAACACGGTGTTCGGGGTGACGCCCAGCGAGCCGGCCAGCGCGGTCAGCCGCGCGGTGGTCGCCTCGTCAAGGTCGAAGAAGTACTCGCCGGACAGCGAGGTGATCTCGCGACCGGCGTCCGGCCGCGCCAGCAGGGTCGGCTCGCCGACGCCGCGCAGCGCGTGCGCCCACGCGGCCAGCGACGCCGCCTGATCCTGCTGCCGGGTCCAGTCCAGGAAGTGCCGGTAGGACCGCACCGCGGGCAGCGCGGAGACGTCCGCGTGCGCGGCGTAGAGCACCAGCAGATCCCGCATGAGCAGCGGCATGGACCAGCCGTCGAGCAGGATGTGGTGGTTGGACACCACGAACTGCCAGCGGTCGGCCGCGACCTGGATCAGCGTGAAGCGGATCAGCGGCGGCGCGGCCAGGTCGAACCGGCTCATGCGATCGGCCTCGATCAGGTCGTCGGCCGCACCGGATTCGATCCGGTCGTGCTCGGCCCACGCCACCCGGACGCTGTCCAGCACGATCTGCACCGGGTTGCCGTCGTGGTCGCTGACGAACGCCGTGCGCAGGTTCTCGTAGCGGTCCACCAGAGCCTGTGCGGCCGAGCGCAACCGGGCGGCGTCCACCCGGCCGGTGAGCGTCAGCACCGCCTGGGCGGTGTACACGTCCACCGAGGTCGCCGCGAGGCGGGCGTGGAACAGCAGACCGGCCTGCAACGCCGACAGCGGCCACACGTCGGCCAGCGCCGGGAAGCGCCGCTCCCAGACGTCGATATCGCGTTGCGTGCTGCGCACCAGCGCGAAGTCCGACGGTGTATGCCCGCCCGCGCCCGCCGAATTGGCGTGCCGCGCGACAGCTTCCAGCGCCGCGGTCCACAATTCGCCGAACTCGCGCACCTCGGCGGCCGACAGCAGGGTCGACGGGTAGCCGATGTTGGCGGTCAGCTTGTCGCCGACCACGATCGCGTTCACGTCCAGCGGCGCCATCGCGGGCATGTCCGCGTCGTAGGCCCCGCCCAGCGCGCCGAGTTCCGGCGCGGGGATCCAGCCGAAGCCGCGCAGCGACTCCGGCACGTCACCCTCGGAGACGCGGCCGAGGTAGTTGAAACTCACCTGGCCGGGCAGCTCACGCGGCAACTCGGCCGCGGTCTCGGTGTTCAGGTACCGCAGCAGGCCGTAGCCGATGCCCTTGTCGGGCACCGACAGCAACTGCTCCTTGACCGCCTTCACGGCCGCGCCCAGCGCGGGACCGCCGGTGAACGCGGCATCGACGTCGATGCCGGACAGGTCGAAGGCGACCGGGTAGATCGCGGTGAACCAGCCGACGGTGCGCGACAGATCCGCACCCGGCACCACGTCTTCCTCGCGGCCGTGACCCTCCAAGCGGATCAGCAGCGAATCCTCGCCGCGAGCGGCCACCCGCCGCGCCCGCCACTTGGCGGTGGCCAGCGCCAGCGCGGTCAGCAGGCCGTCGTTCACACCGCCGTGGAACAGCGCCGGAACCGTGGTGAGCAGGGCCTTGGTGACCTCGGCGGACACCTCGACCTGATGCTTCTCGATGACGCCCGAGGTGTCGAGAGCCGGATCCATCGCACGCTCGGTCAGCAGCGGATCGGCCGTACCGACCACCGAACGCCAGTAGTCCAGTTCGGCCACCCGCTCCGGGCTGACCGCTTCGCGCTCCAGCGCGTGCGCCCACGCCCGCATCGACGTGGCCGGGGCGACCAACTCGGGCGTCTGCCCGGCGGTGCGCTGCCCCCACGCGGCGACGAAGTCGGGCACCAGGATGCGCCAGGAGACGCCGTCCACCACCAAGTGGTGGGCGACGACGACCAGGCGTCCGGCGCGCTCGGCGGAATCCGGCTCGAGCCAGACGAACCGGATGACCACGCCCGCGGCCGGATCGAGCCGGTCCAGCGACTCGTCCAGTGCCGCCGCGGCGATCTCGACCAGTTCGGCGTCGGTGACGTTCGCGTCGAACTCGGTGCGATCGATCAGCGCGTCCACCGCGACCGTGCCCGGCGCGGCGGTCTCGACCACCCAGTCGTCGCCGTCGCGGCGCAGGCTCGCGCGCAGCATGTCGTGGCGATCGATGACCGCGCCGACCGTCGCGGCGATGCCCGCCCGGTCGATGCCGATCGGCAGTTCCAGCGCCAGCGTCTGGTTGAACCGGCCGAACGAGCCGCGCCGCTCGGCCATGAACCGCACCACCGGCGTCAACGGCATAGCGCCGATGCCGCCGCCGGGCGGCTCGGCCAGCGTCGTCGCCGACGCCTCGGCCGCCTCGGTGGTCTCCGCGACCGAGGCCAGCCCGGCCACGGTGCGCTGCTCGAACACGTGCCGCGGCGTGAACACCACGCCGCGCGCCTTGGCCCGCGACACCAACTGGATGGAGACGATGCTGTCGCCGCCGAGCGCGAAGAAGGAGTCGTCCACGCCGACCCGCTCCACGCCCAGCACCTCGGCGAACACTTCCGCGATGGTCTGCTCGACCGGCGTGCGCGCCGCACGGAACACGACCTCGGTCGCGAACACGGGCTCCGGCAGCGCCTTACGGTCCAGCTTGCCCACCGGGGTGAGCGGCACATGGTCGATCACCATGATCGACGAGGGCACCATGTAGGCGGGCAGGCGCTCCTCGACGTGCGCGGTCAGCGCCGCGACGTCGATCGAATGACCTTGCGCGGCAACGACGTACGACACCAGCGACACGGCGCCCGCGGCGCTCTTGTGGCCCACGGTGACGGCGAAGTCGACGGTCTCGTGCGAGGCGAGCGCGGCGTCGATCTCGCCGAGTTCGATGCGGAAACCGCGCACCTTCACCTGGAAGTCGGAGCGGCCTACGTATTCGACAACTAGGGATTCGACTCCTCCAGCGGGCGCGGAGCCCGCGGAGTGCCCGACCCGGGTCCAGCGCACCACGTCGCCGGTGCGGTACATCCGCGCGCCGGGCACGTACGGGTTGGCGACGAACCGTTCCGCCGACAGGCCGGGGCGGGCGTGGTAGCCGCGCGCCAGCTGGACGCCCGACAGATACAGCTCACCCGCGACACCCACCGGAACGGGCCTGAGCTGGGCGTCCAGGATCAGCGACTGCATGCCGCGGGTCGGGCCACCGATGGTGACCCGGTCGCCGGGCGCGAGCGCGTCGCTGATGTTGGTCATGATCGTGGTCTCGGTCGGGCCGTAACCGTTGTGGAAGCGGCGGCCCGAACCGTCCGGCGCGCCACCCCACTTGGTGACCAGATCGGCCGGCACGGCCTCGCCGCCCGCCACGATCACCCGCATGCCTGCCAGCGCGGCCGAATCCAGCGACGCGAGCACCGACGGGGTGATGAAGGCGTGCGTGACCCGCTCGGCGCGGATCAGCTCGGACAGTTCCTCGCCGCCGTACACGCCGGGCGGGCAGACCACCAGGGCGCCGCCGCGGCCGATCGCGAGCAGGAACTCCAGGATCGAGGCGTCGAAGCTGGGCGAGGCGAAATGCAGTGCGCGCGTGTCGGAGTCGACGTCGTAGCGGGCGTTCTGCTCGTCGCGGAAGTTCGCGAGACCGGCGTGGGTGACCACGACGCCCTTGGGCACGCCGGTGGAACCGGAGGTGTAGATGACGTAGGCGGGGTGCTCCGGCCGCACCGGGCGCACCCGATCGCCGTCGGTCACCGGGGCGCTGTCGAACCCGTCGAGATCCAGTTCGTCGAGTACCAGCCACTCGACCGATTCCGGCAGTTCGGCGCGCACCGACGCCACGGTCAGGCCGATCGGGGAACCGGAGTCGGTGACCATGTGCGCGATGCGGTCGGCCGGATAGGCCGGGTCGATCGGCACGAACGCGGCACCGGACTTCGACACCGCCCACTCGGCGAAGTACGACTCGTCCGAGCGCGGCACGGCGACCGCCACCAGATCCTCGGTGCCGATACCGCGCTCGATCAGCAAGCGGGCCAAGCGGTTGGACCGCGCGTCCAGCTCGCCATAGGACACACTTCTCCCCTGGAACACCACGGCGGGCGCCTCGGGATCGATGGCGGCGGCCTCGGCGATCAGGTCCGGCAGCGTCCGCGCGGGCGTGGCGGGCGCGCCGGTGCGCGCGACCAGGTCGGCGCGCTCGGCGGCGTCGAGCACGTCGATCGCGCCGACGGCGACCGACGGATCGGCCGCCACCGCGGCGAGCACACGCTCCCAGCGATCCACGATGGCCGCGGCGGTCGACTCGTCGAACAGCTCGGTGGCGTAGGTGAGCGCCAAAGCCATGGCGCCGGAACCGTTTTCGCCGCGCTCGGCGAGGGTGAACTGCAGGTCGAAGCGCGCGACGTTCTCTTCCAGGTCCAGCGCCGACACCGAAAGCCCCGGCAGTTCCAGGGTGGTGCGCTCCAAGTTCTGGAACGCCAGCATCACCTGGAACAGCGGGTTGCGGGCCTGCGAGCGCTCCGGCGCGAGCAGTTCCACCAGCCGCTCGAACGGCACGTCGGCGTTGCCGTAGGCGTCCAGGTCGGTGCGGCGCACCCGGCCGAGCAGGTCGGCGAACGACTCGCCCGGCTCGATTCCAGTGCGCAGCACCAGCGTGTTGACGAACATGCCGACCAGGTCGTCGAGCGCGGCCTCGCCGCGGCCCGCGACCGGGGTGCCGACCGCGACATCGTCGCTGCCCGACAGCCGCGCCAGCAGCACCGCCAGCGCGCCGTGCATCACCATGAACAGCGACGCGCCGCGCTGCCGCGCGATCTCCTCGAGCGCGGCGACCAGTTCACCGGACAGCTCGCGGTGCAACGTCGCGCCGCGGTGCGAGGCGACGGCCGGACGCGGGCGGTCGGTGGGCAGGGCCAGTTCGTCGGGGATGTCGTCGAGCGCGTGCCGCCAGTAGGCGACCTGCTTAGCCAGCAGGGAGTCGGAATCGTCCTCGGACCCGAGGATCTCGCGCTGCCACACCGCGAAGTCGGCGTACTGCACCGCCAGCGGCGCCCAGCCGGGAGCGCTGCCGGTGCTGCGCGCGGTGTAGGCGGCCATCACGTCGCGGGTCAACGGTCCCATCGAGAAACCGTCGGCCGCGATGTGGTGCACCACCACGACGAGTACGTGCTCGTCCGGCCCGGCCGCGTACAGCCGGGTGCGCAGCGGAACCTGTTCGGCCACGTCGAATCCGGTGGTGACGAACTCGGTCACCGTCTCGATCAACCGCGCCGGGTCCACCGCCACGGGACGCAGATCCAGGGCGATGTCCTCGGCGGGCACGATCACCTGGACCGGGGTGCCGCCGTGCTCGGGGTAACGGGTGCGCAGCGATTCGTGCCTGCGCACCACATCGGCCACCGCCAGCCGCAGCGCTTCGACGTCCAGCGCGCCGGTGAGCCTGATGGCGATCGGCAGGTTGTAGGCCGCCGAGGAGGTGTCGTACTTGTTCAGGAACCACATGCGCTGCTGCGCGAACGACAGCGGCACCAGTTCGCCCGCCGCGCGCTCGCGGGCGACGAGCCGGGCGCGGGCCGCGCCGTCGGCGTGCGATTCCACCCGAGCGGCGAGCGCTTCCACCGTCGAGGCCTCGAACAGGGTGCGCACCGCGACCGTCGTCCCCAGCGCCGCGCCGATGCGGGCGACCACCCTGGTCGCGATCAGCGAGTTGCCGCCGAGGTCGAAGAAGTCGTCGTCCACGCCGACCCGCTCCAGGCCGAGCACGTCGGCGAACACCGCCGCCACGGTCTCCTGCACCGGCGTGACCGGCGCGCGGAACGCGCGCGAGGTCGCCGTCGGGGCGGGCAGCGCGCGACGGTCCAGCTTCCCGTTGACGGTCAGCGGGATCCATTCCAGCCGCACCACGGCCGAGGGCACCATGTAGGCGGGCAGTTGCGCGGCCGCGCCGTCGCGCACCGCGTCCAGCACGGGCTCGGCATCCGGCTCGGACACCACGTAGGCGACGATCCGCTGATCGCCGGGCTGGTCCTCACGCACGATGACCGCGGCTTGGGCGATGCCCGGCTGGGCGAGGATCGCGGACTCGATCTCGCCGAGTTCGATGCGGAAGCCGCGCACCTTCACCTGGTCGTCGGCGCGGCCCAGGTACTCGAGTTCACCGAAGCGGTTCCAGCGGGCGAGGTCGCCGGAGCGATACAGCCGCCCACCCGACGTGCCGCCCATCGGGTCGGCGACGAAACGGGTCGCCGACAGATCCGGGCGTCCGAGGTAGCCACGCGCCAATTGCGGGCCCGCCACGTACATCTCGCCCGCGACGCCGACCGGCACCGGGCGCAGCCTGCTGTCGAGGACGTACACCCGCAGACCGGCGATGGCGCGGCCGACCACGCTGCCGGAGGCGGCGGCGATGGTCGCGGCGTCCAGCGCGCGATAGGACACGTGCACCGTGGTCTCGGTGATGCCGTACATGTTGACCAGCAGCGGCGCGGTGCCAGCCGTCGCGCCGGTGCCGTCGCCGTGGCGCGCCACCCAATCCGACAGCCTGCGCAGCTCCAGCGCCTCACCGCCGAACACCACATACCGCAGCGCCAGAGCGGCGGCGTCGGGCGCGGCGTTCCGGTCGGCCTCGGCCAGCTGGTAGAACGCCGACGGGGTCTGGTTGAGCACCGTGACCCGCTCGGCGCGCAGCAGTTCCAGGAACTGCTCCGGCGAGCGCGAGGTGTAGTAGTCGACCACCACGAGGGTGCCGCCGAACAGCAGCGGACCCCACAGCTCCCACACCGAGAAGTCGAAGGCGTAGCTGTGGAACAGCGTCCACACGTCGTCGGGTCCGAAACCGAAGTCGCGGTCGGTGTTCGCGAACAGCCGCACCACGTTGCGGTGCGCGACCGCGACGCCCTTCGGGCGGCCGGTCGAGCCGGAGGTGTAGATCACGTACGCGACATTGTCCGGCGTGAGCGCGGAGTTGCGGTCGGCGTTGGTGATCGGGGCGTCGTCGGCGTCCTCGACGTTGCCGGTCTCCACCGCGAATCCGTCCAGCACGACCGACGGCAGCCCGGCGGGCACCTCGACCTGCACCGTGGAGTCGAGCACCACGCTGGTCGGCCGGGAGTCGGCGAGTACGTAGGCGATGCGCTCGGCCGGGTAGGTCGGGTCCACCGGCACGTAACCCGCGCCGGTCTTCACCACCGCCAGCAGCGCCACCACCAAATCCAGCGACCGCGGCAGGATCACCGCGACCAGCGTCTCCGGCCCCGCGCCGTCGCTGATCAGCCTGCGCGCCAGCACATTCGCGCGCCGGTCCAGCTCGGCGTAGGTCAGCGTCTCCACGCCGAAGCGGGCCGCGACGCGATGCGGATGCGCGGCCACAGCCGCGTCGAACAGCCCGACCAGAGTGATGTTCGGATCGGCGAAAAGCCCTGCGACGCTTTCGGAACCCGACGACACCCAGCGCTGCGAGACGTCCAGCCGCTCGCCCTCGCCGAGCAGATCGATATCGCCGATCGCCGCCCGAGGATCCTCGGCGACCCCGCGCAGGATGCGCACGAAACGATCCGCGAACGCGGCCACCGTCTCGGGATCGAACAATTCGGTGGCGTAGTTCCACGACAGCGTCAACCCGCCGTCGGCGGCCTCGCCCACGGTGAGCTGCACGTCGAATTTCGCGGTGCCCGGATCGAACTCGACCGCGGCGACCTCGACGCCACCGGGCAGCGCGACCGCACCGAGAGCGGCCGCCGAGGCCGCCTCGAAGGTCAGCGCGACCTGGAACAGCGGGTGGTGCGCCTGCGAGCGCGCCGGGCTGAGCACGTCCACCAGCCGCTCGAACGGCACGTCGGCGTTGGCGAAGGCGGCCAGGTCGGTGCGGCGCACCTGCTCGAGCAGCTCGTCGAAGCCTGCGCCCGGCTCGACCTGGCTGCGCAGCACGAGCGTGTTGACGAACATGCCGACCACGTCGTCGAGCGCGCGTTCACCGCGGCCCGCGATCGGCGTGCCGATCGCGACGTCGGTGCTGCCCGACAACCGGCCCGCCCACACCGCCAGCGCGGCGTGCACCACCATGAACAGCGTCACGCCGCGGGCGCGCGCCAGCTCGGCCAGCGCCTCGTGCACCTGCGCGTCGACCGAGAAGTTGTACGTGCCACCGGCATTGGAGGCGATCTCCGGCCGGGGCCGGTCGGCGGGCAGCTCGATCTGGTCGGGCAGGTCACGCAACTGCTCGGTCCAGTAGGCGATCTGCCTGGCCGCGACGGACTCGGCGTCGTCCTCGGCGCCGAGCACCTCGCGCTGCCACAGCGCGTAGTCGGCGTACTGCACCTCGAGCGGAGCCCAGGACGGCACCTCGCCGCGAGCGCGCTCGGTGTAGGCGAGCACCACATCGCGCAGCAACGGCCGCAGCGAGAAACCGTCCGCGCTGATGTGATGCAGCACCAGCACCGCGACGTGCTCGGTCGCCGACAGCGACAACAGGCTCGCCCGGAACGGGATCTCGGCGGTCACGTCGAAGCCGACGCTCGCCAGCTCCACGATCCGCGCGGGCAGCGCGTCCGCGGCGACGGGCTCGGCGACCACATCGAAGGCGACCTCACCGACCGGCAGCACGCGCTGGTAACCGGTGCCCTCCACCTCGGGGTAGATCGTGCGCAGCGCCTCGTGGCGCGCGAGCACGTCACCGATCGCCGCACCCAGCGCGTCGACGTCCAGCGCACCGCTCAGCCGCAGCGCCACCGGAATGTTGTTCACCGCGGTGCGGTTGTCGAACCGGTTGAGGAACCACATCCGCTGCTGAGCCAACGACAGCGGCACCAGCTCGGGCCGCTCCCGCGCCACCAGCGGCGTCCGGCCACCCGCTCCGGCGGCCGATTCCACCTTCGCGGCCAGTGCGACCACGGTCGACGCCTCGAACAGCGTGCGCACCGGCACCTGCGTGTTCAGCGCCTCACCCAGCCGCGCCGCCACCTGCGTGGCGACCAGCGAGTTACCGCCCAGCTCGAAGAAGTCGTCGTCCAGGCCGACCCGCTCCACGCCGAGCACCTCGGCGAAGGTCTCGGCCACGATCTCCTGCA